>CAYYGF010000135.1:0-6121 GCA_964471315.1 uncultured Oscillospiraceae bacterium
GGGTCTCGGGGTCCCGGTACAGGCCGATGTGGCCGATCTTGGCGGAGGGGATCAGAGCCACCATGTTGTCCACCATGCCCAGGCCCGCCCGCAGTACGGGAACGATGGCCAGCTTCTTACCGGAGAGCATCCGGCACTTGGCGGTGGCGATGGGGGTCTCCACGGTGACTTCCTCGGTGGGCAGGTTCCGGGTGGCCTCGTAGCACATCAGGCCGGCGATTTCGCCCACCAGCTCCCGGAATTCCTTGACAGGGGTATCCTTGCTGCGCAGAATGGCCAGCTTATGCTGGATTAGGGGATGCTCGATAACGTGAACAGTTGCCATGATAGTGTGTCTCCTTTTACTTGTAATGTATATCTCAAGTTGATAACGGAAAGTGAAAAGCTGCGTACGGGAAACGTTCCACTTTCAACTGTCAGCTTTCAACTTCTCCATCCGTTCCCGTTCCGCCTGGCTCAGGCGCAGGTAGTTGGGTGTCAAGGCGTTGGCGTCGCCGGGTTCCCCGGCGGCGATTTTTTGCGCTGCCAGCAGGGCAACCCCATCGGCACGCTGGTGCATCCGGTGCTCCGGAGGCAGAACCAGGTTGGGAATCTCGCCGGACAGCGTGCGGTAGGCCAGGGTGCTGCCGTCGCCCACCAGGAAAATGGGGCCGTCCAGGGCTTTCAGTTCCTCTGCCAGCTCGGTTAGGGCAATGGCTCGATCCTCCCGGAGCCGTTCCGGCGTCCCTTGGCTGACAGAAAACAGAGCGTTATACACCTGGCTCCGCCGGGCGTCCATGCAGGGGCAGACATAGCCCTGCCAGGCCCCCAGGGACAGGGCCATGGCTTCCAGCGTGGACACGCCATAGCAGGGAAGCTCCCGGCCCCAGGCGAAGCCCTTGGCTGCCGCCACGCCGATGCGCACCCCGGTAAAGGAGCCGGGGCCAGCCGCAACGGCCACCGCCGTGACCTCCGCCACAGTTTTGCCGCACTGGGCCAGCAGATTCTCGGCCATCACCAGCAGGGTCTGGCTGTGGGTCAGGCCGGTGTTCTGGTAGCTTTCCCCCAGCAGGCGGCCGTCCTCCAGCAGGGCGGCGGAGGCGGCCTTGGCGCTGGTTTCAAAGGTTAAGATCAGCAAGGGATTCCCCTCCTTCGATGGTGATGCGCCGGGTATGCTCTCCCAGCTTCTCGATGGTCACGGAGATGGCGTCCTCCATGGCCTCGGCCACGTTTTCGCTCCACTCCACGGCGCACACCCCGCCCCGATCCAGGTAGTCCTCCCAGCCGATGTCCCACAGATCCTCGGCAGAGCGCAGGCGGTACATGTCGAAGTGGAACAGGGGCAGGCGGCCTCCTAAGTATTCGTTGACGATGGTATAGGTGGGGCTGGTGACCATATCCGGATACCCCAGCCCCCGGGCCAGGCCCCGGGTAAAGGCGGTTTTCCCCGCTCCCAGGTCGCCCCGGTAGGCGATCACCGTCCCCGGCGTCAAAACCCGCCCCAAAGCGGCCCCCAGGGCTTCGGTCTCCTCCGGGGAATTGGTAATGTATTCCATATATTCACTCCGTCTCCGTAGGGCGGGGGCATGACCCCGCCGACCCGGTGAATCATTTTACTCGCTTAAAAAGAAGCAGTCATCTTCCCATCTCATTGGATTTCCTTCAATGTAAAGCCATATCCGTTCATAATCCTTTTGACTGCGAATCACATGGTCATGGAAAGAGGCTTGCCAGACTCTGCAATCAGCATCAAAGACGTGAATCTGTTTTGACACGTAGGACTTGTATTGTCCAATCACCGCTGACAAATTTGTACTGCCACTTTGTAATACGAGAATACCATGCACATGATTTGGCATCACCACAAATTTGTCAACTGTCACATCCGGGAAATGTCGTCCTATTTCCTCAAAACTCTGTTTTGCAATTTCCCCGTAATGGTTCAGTACCCCCGTGCGCCAGAACAGGCACTTCTTTACCCACGTGCAGATTGTAACGAAGTAATCGTTAGGTGTTGTGTAATCATATTGTCTCAGTCTGGGACTTTTGCGGGAATGGAAGCGGTCTTGCTCGTCATTTGGGTTCATACGTTCAACCAACCCTTCCAAATTCGAAACAGGTCGGCGGGGTCATAACCCCGCCCTACGGCGTTTACTTGGCGTTTTTCAGCTTTTCCGCTTGATCCGCCGTGGCCAGGGCGTTGATGATCTCGTCCAGGTCGCCGTCCATGACGGCGTCGATCCGGTACAACGTCAGGTTCACCCGGTGGTCAGTGACCCGGCCCTGGGGGAAATTGTAGGTGCGGATGCGCTCGTTGCGCATGCCTGTGCCCACCTGGCTGCGGCGCAGGCCGGTGACTTCGCTGTCTTTTCTTTCCTGCTCGATTTCATAAAGCTTGCTGGCCAGCATCCGCATGCATTTTTCCCGGTTCTGCACCTGGCTGCGCTCCTCCTGGCAGGCTACCACAATGCCCGAGGGCTTGTGAATCAGCCGGACGGCGGAGGAGGTTTTGTTGATGTGCTGGCCGCCAGCACCGCTGGAGCGGAACACCTGCATTTCAATATCGGCGGGGTTGATCTGCACGTCCACTTCCTCCATCTCGGGCAGCACCGCCACGGTGGCGGTGGAGGTGTGAACCCGGCCGCCGGATTCCGTCTCCGGCACCCGCTGCACCCGGTGGACGCCGGACTCGTACTTCATCCGGGAATAGGCTCCCCGGCCGTTGATGACGAAGTCCGCCTCCTTCACGCCGCCCAGCTCGGTTTCGTTATAGTTCAGCAGTTCCACATTCCAGCCCATTTTGGCGGCGTACATGGAGTACATCCGAAACAAACTGTGGGCAAACAGGGCGCTTTCCTCCCCGCCCACGCCGCCGCGAATTTCCACAATGACGCTTTTTTCATCATTGGGATCCTTGGGCAGCAACAGGATCTGCAATTTTTCGTACAATTCCTCTTTTTGCGCCTTGGCGCTGGCGAAGGTTTCCTGGCACAGCTCCTTCATTTCCGGATCCGCCATCAGCTCCTGGGCTTCCGCCATGTCGGTTTCCGCCTGGCGGTAGGCTTGATAGCATTCCACGATGGGCTGAAGGTCATTTTTCTCCCGCAGGAGTTTGGCCGCCTTTTTGGGGTCGGCGTAGAAATCCGGCTGTTCGGATTTGGCGCAAAGCTCCTCGTATTTGCCGCAGATGGCTTGCAGTTTTTCCAGCATAGATGGCTCCTACATTCCAAAATGTCGTTAAGAAATTCCCCTGTTTCGACATTTTTCCAGACATACATCCCGGTTTGCCCGGGTATGTTAAATCCGCCGGAACACGTTGAGCATACAGCTGGCGGTGTCTGTCAGACAGGGTGTATTGGTAAGACGCGCCGCGCCGTCCTTGGAGATGCGGAACACGTGGGGCGTCATGGACAAAAGGTTTTGCACCTGCTTCCCTTCCACAGTGAAGGAAAACCGGATGGGAACGGACTGTACCCGTTCAAAGCCGGGGAATTCCGGCTGGGTGTCCTTTTCTTTGAAGGTCAGTTGGTCGTAGATGATGCGTTTGAGCCCCAGCAGGTGATCCTGGGCGGCCAGAACCTGGAAAAAGTATCCATCCTGCTCCAAAACCCGGTGGAATTCCTCCGGTGCGGTCAGGGCAAACAGGCTGGTCAGAAGCGCCGCGCTGCCGTCTGCCACGGGAATGTGGGAAGCGGTGGCGCAGAGCCACTGGGCGCCCTTGTATTTTCCGGCGGCGCAGCGGACGGCCTCCTTGGAAATGTCCAGGCCCGTCAGGGGCGCACCCAGCGCCTGGGCCAGACGGGCGGAATAGTAGCCCTCTCCGCAGCCCACATCCAGCACCGGGCCGGAAATGCCCAGACTTTTGGCAGTGTCGATCAGGGTTTGGACGATGGGGGCGTAAAAGCCTGCCTCCAGAAATTCCCGGCGGGACAATACCTGTTCCCGGGTGTCGCCGGGATTGCGGGAGTGCTTTTGCTGCACAGTCAGCAGGTTCACATAGCCCTGCCGGGCGATGTCAAAGCTGTGGCCCCGGGGACAGACATAGCGATTATCCAGCCTATTCAGTTCCGCACCGCAGACGGGGCAAAGCAAGTTCATTTCACAACCCTCCACCCGATACTATACCCTATTTTTCACGCTACGTCAAATCGAAATATAAAAAAAGCGGACCGTGCCCGCTGCGGCAGCCTGCCGCTTACCGATAGCAAAGGAAGTGATCCCCATGCGGCGAATTATGGCGGCGCTTTTGTGCCTTGGCTTTCTGGCCTTTCCCGTCCGGGGGGCGGAAGAACAAAAATATGTGGCGTTGACCTTTGACGACGGCCCATCGGGAAAATATACCCGCCAGCTGCTGGATGGGCTGTATGACCGGGGTGTCAAGGCCACCTTCCTGCTCTGCGGCTACCGGATCAAAGACTACCCCGATATCACCCAGCGCATCTTCGACGAGGGCCATGAGATCGGATTCCACGGCTATTCCCACAAAAACATGAGGGACATGAGCCGCCGGGACATTGCCGCCGAGATTATCGACACCCAGGCCATGCTCCCGGAGGGCTGCAAGCCGGTGCTCCTGCGGCCGCCGGGGGGATGCTGCAGCGATGCGGTACGGCAGGTGGCCCAGGCACGGCAGCTGGCCATTCTCAGCTGGTCGGTGGATCCCCGGGACTGGGCCACCCACGATACCGCCGCCATCGAACAATCGGTGCTGAAAAATGTGGACGACGGAGATATTGTGCTGCTTCACGACATGACGGTCAGCTCCGTGAAAGCAGCGCTGGACATTGTGGATGCCCTGCTGGATCAGAATTTCGAGATCGTCACCGTCTCGGAGCTGGCGAGAATCCGGGGCGTCCCCCTCCGGCCGGGAAAAACCTATACCTGTTTTCCCCAAAAAGACAGTTAAGACCTGTGGGCGAAGAAGTCCTCGATTTCGGCTTTGGATGCGCTGACCCGGCCCTGCTGGCAGATGGGCTTTCCGCCGCCCCGGCCATGAAGCACGGTTGTCAGCGCCCGGCCCAGGGGACGCAGATCGCCGTCCCGGGTCACCAGGCAGAAGGCGTAGCCTGTTTCGTCCGTGCCGCTGAATACCGCCGCGGTGCCGCAGCAGACCTCTGCCACCGTATCCGCCAGCAGCCGTACGCCGTTGCCGTCCAGGCCCTCTTCAAAATGTACCACGTTACCTTTTCCTGCATAGCCCGCGGCGCTGGCGGCGAAGATCCGGCGCTCCAGGGAGGTGATTCGGTACTTCTGCTGGGCAAGCAGCTCATTCATCCGCTGGGCAGCCGCCCCAGTCTCCCCAGGCTGGGCGGAGAAGGCCTGGGACACCAGCTTGTTCTGACTGTAGGCAGTGTTCAGAAGATCCAGGGCCTGCTGGCCGCAGGCCATTTCCATCCGGGTGCCGCCCCGGAAATTCATGACGCTCAGTAGCTTGATTAGGCCAATCTCTCCCGTGGCCTGAACGTGGGTGCCGCAGCAGGCGCAGCGGTCAAAGCCGGGAATCTCCACGATTCGTACCGGCCAAGGCAGTGCCCGCTTGGTGCGGTAGGACAGCCCCGCCAGTTCCTCCGGCTCTGGGTACCAGCACCGAACGGGCAGGTTGGCCCATACCGCGCCGTTGGCCTCCGCCTCGATCTGGGGCAGGTCGGCGGCGGGGATCACGGCGTCAAAGTCAATGGTGATTACATCCGCGCCCATGTGGAAGCCGGTGTTGTGGCAGCCGTAGCGGCGGTGGAGAATGCCGGATACAATGTGTTCGCCGGAGTGCTGCTGCATCCGAAGAAACCGGGGGCCGTAATCCACCGCGCCCTCCACGGTGCCGCCCACAGGCAAGGCCCCGTCGCACAGGTGCACCAGGGTATCGTCCCGCTCCCGGGTGTCCAGCACCCGGACGCCGCCCAAAGCCCCGGTGTCCCCCGCCTGGCCGCCGCCCTCGGGATAGAAGGCAGTGGCGTCCAGAATCACTTCATAGCCCTTTTTTACCTGGGTGCAGGAAAGAACCGTGGCGGAGAATTGAACAAGATGGGAATCTTCATAGTATAATTTTCGTGTCTGCATGATGGTGACCTCAAGAATGAATTGGGATGTCTAAGGCAACACCGCACAATTGCGTCTGCGGATCTCAGCGGATCTTTTGCGCCAG
>CAYYGF010000136.1:0-6017 GCA_964471315.1 uncultured Oscillospiraceae bacterium
TGTGCAGCAGAAGAAAAACCAGACCCTGGCCTACAAGCTGGTGGGACAGTCCGGCCCGGATCACGACAAAAGCTTCGACGTGGAGGTTTCCCTCAACGGCCAGGTGGTGGGCAGAGGCTCCGGCAGCAGCAAAAAGCGGGCGGAGCAGGACGCGGCCCGGGCGGCAATCGAGAAGCTGTTCCCCGGCGAGGTTTGACGAAAAGGGAAATGACCACCGCGGATTTTTGTGTTTCTGCGGTGGTTTCCTTGCGCAATCGGGAAGAAGTGACAGAAAGCTGCTTTCGATTGACAAAAGGCGGATTTTAGGATATTATTAACAGGTTGAGAAAAATTTAGCTCCTGGCAAAAAGCCAATCCGAAAGGAGATCCCTATGGACTTATATCAGAAGCTGCTGGAAGTCAGCAGATTGTTCCGCATTGACTATGCGTACTTAGGCTACGAAACCATCCAGATGGGAAACGTGAACCACACCTATAAGGTGAATTTCCGGATGCCGGATGGAACACCCAAGTCCTTTTTGGTGCAGAATGTCAATACCTACGCCTTCCGCAATCCCGTGGGCTTGATGGAAAACATTGACAAGGTCACCGAGCACATCCGGGCAAAGAAGCCGGGGCAGCTGGCGCTGCACTTTCATCATACCGCGGATCGCAAGACATACGTGGCCGACGGGCAGAACTTCTGGCGGATGACAAACTATGTGCCCTCCGTAACCTACAATTCCGTAACGGATCTGGAGATCGTGCGCAGCGCCGGAAAGGCCTTTGGCGAATTCCAGATGGATTTGGCAGATTTTGACATCTCCGAGCTGACCCAGACCATACCCGGTTTCCACGATACCCGCCAGCGCTACGAAAAGCTGCTGGAATCCGTAAAACAGGACAAGGCGGGCCGGGCCGGGGAAGTGCGGGAGGAGATTGACTACCTGCTGTCCGTGCAGGATCTGGCCTGTACCTTGACGGATCTCCAGCGGGCAGGAGAGCTGCCCCTGCGGGTGACCCACAACGATACCAAAATCAATAACGTCCTGTTCAACCCTGTGGATAACGCCGCCATGATCGTCATTGATCTGGATACGGTGATGCCGGGACTGATGGGCCACGATTTCGGCGACGCCATTCGGTTTGCTGCGAACTTCGTGGAGGAGGACTGCCGGGAGACGGATAAGGTAGGGGTGAATCTGGACGTGTTCCGTGCTTTTGCCGAGGGCTTTTTGTCCATGACCGCCAAAACCATGACACAGAAGGAAGTGCATACTCTGGCTTTGAGCTGCTTTGTCCTCACCGCGGAGCTGGCTACCCGTTTCCTGGCGGACTACCTGGACGGAGATCTGTATTTCAAGATCAATGCCCCCGATCACAACCTGGTGCGCACACGATGCCAGATTGCGTTGGCTAAGGATATGCAGAAGCATATGCCGCAGATGGAGGAAATCGTCCGGGAGTGCGTCCGGGCCGCCCGATAAGAACATACTGCCGCAAGGCTGCCATTGGGAACCTGCCATCAGGTTCCCAATGGCGGCTTTTTTTCGCGGATTCCTCCGGGAAAGCAAACTGACCCTTGCTGTCTTTGGCAGATTGTGTTATAATAAAACGAACTATGCAGACAATAGGGCAAACAGGCCTTGCCTGTTTGCGGAATTGCCGCGTTAGGGTGTGAGAGAAATGGGTTTGAGAAAACCAAGCAATTGGAATCTATCGGTTGCGGCCAAGGTGGCGGCGATTATGCTGCTGGACGTGCTGGGCACCGCAGCGTCCTTCTTCCTGGGACTGTGGTTCCGGGCAGATTTCGCCTTTGAAAACATCCGGGAGGTTCACCTGTCGGGATACATTTCCGCCATTGGGCCATGGTGCGCCATCACCATCGCGGTGTTTGTGTGTTTCCGGCTGTACAGCAGCATCTGGGCCTTTGTCAGCACCTCGGAGGTGTTCCGGATCACGGGAGCCTATGGGGTGCTGGCGGTGATCGGCGTCCTGCTGTTCCACTTTGACGGAACGGTGATGCCCCGCTCCAGCATGGTGGTGGGCTTTTTGTTCAGCTTTATCTGCACCGTGTTCATCCGGTTTTCCTACCGGCTGTGGCTGACGGCACTGCGGAAAATCAGCCACGCGGCCCATGCCTCGGGCGTGAAAAACGTCATGATTATCGGCGCGGGAGACGCGGGACGGGCGCTGGCTCTGGAATTTACCAACAGTGATTTTGTCCGGGATCGTTTGGCCTGTGTCATTGACGACAATCCGGTGAAGCTGAACAAGCGCCTGTGCGGCGCCCCCATTGTGGGCAACCGCTACAACATCCCCGAGGCGGTGAAGCAGTACCGGATCAGCAAGATCATCTTCGCCATCCCCAGCTGCTCCGCCAAGACCCGCAAGGAGATTTTGGATATCTGCACCACCACCGGCTGCGAGGTACAGCTGCTGCCGGGCATTTTCCAGATGGTCAACGGTGATGTGAGCGTCAGCAAGCTGCGCAAGGTTGACCCCCAGGATCTGCTGGGCCGGGATCCCATCAAGGTCAATATGGATCAGATCACGGAATACGTTTCCGGCAAGGTGGTACTGGTCACCGGCGGCGGCGGCAGCATCGGCAGCGAGCTGTGCCGGCAGATTGCCCGGGCCAATCCCAAGCAGCTGATCATTTTCGATATCTACGAGAACAGCGCCTATGACATCCAGATGGAGCTTCAGCGCATCTACCCTAAGCTGCCGCTGACGGTGCTCATTGGTTCCGTGCGCAATACCAACCGGGTGGACTACGTAGTTGGCAAGTATAAGCCGGACTTGATTTTCCACGCGGCGGCCCACAAGCATGTGCCGCTGATGGAGGACAGCCCCAACGAGGCCATTAAAAACAACGTTTTCGGTACCTACAAAATGGCCAAGGCCGCAGCCAAATATGGCGTCAAGCGCTTTGTGCTGATCTCCACGGACAAGGCGGTGAACCCCACCAACATTATGGGCGCGTCCAAGCGGCTGTGCGAGATGGTGGTGCAGATGATGAACCGGGAATCCGGGACGGAATTTGTGGCGGTACGCTTCGGTAACGTTTTGGGCAGCAACGGCAGCGTCATTCCCCTGTTCAAAAAGCAAATCGAGGCGGGCGGCCCGGTGACGGTAACCCATCCTGACATTATCCGCTACTTTATGACCATTCCCGAGGCGGTGAGCCTGGTGCTTCAGGCGGGAGCCTACGCCCGGGGCGGGGAAATTTTCATCCTGGACATGGGTGAGCCGGTGAAAATCGACACCATGGCCCGGAATATGATCCGCCTCAGCGGCTTCGAGCCGGACGTGGACATCAAGATCGAATACACTGGCCTGCGACCCGGTGAAAAGCTCTATGAGGAGCTGCTGATGAAGGAAGAGGGCATGCAGGAGACCGCCAACAAGCTGATCCATATCGGCAAGCCCATCGAAATGGACGACGAGAAATTTAAGGAGCAGCTGGCCAGCCTGGAAAAGGCCTGCAAGGCGGAAGTGACCAACATGAAGGATATCGTGGCGGAAATCGTGCCAACCTATAAGCGAAAGGTAGAAGTATAACGCAAAGGGGACGTTCCTTATGTATCAGAAATATGGAAAGCGGCTGCTGGATCTCCTGTTGTCCGGCTGCGGCATTCTCGTGCTCACTCCGGTATACCTCATTTTGGCGCTGGCTATTTTGATCGACGATCCAGGGCCGGTGTTTTTCCGGCAGAAGCGGGTAGGCATCCACAAGACCTACTTCCATATCTTGAAATTCCGCACCATGAAGATGGAAACCCCACGGGATGTTCCCACCCATCTGCTGGAGAATCCGGAGCAGTATATCACCCGGGTGGGCAGAATTTTGCGGAAGACCTCTCTGGACGAGCTTCCCCAGATTTTTCAGATTTTCACCGGAAAAATGTCCATCATCGGCCCCCGGCCGGCGCTGTGGAATCAGTATGATCTGATCGCGGAGCGGGACAAGTACGGCGCCAATGACATTCGCCCCGGCTTGACGGGCTGGGCGCAGATCAATGGCCGGGATGAGCTGCCCATTGATGTCAAGGCCCGGCTGGATGGGGAGTATGTGGAAAAGCTCAGCTTCCCCTTTGACTGCAAGTGCTTCTTCGGTACGATTCTTTCCGTTGTGCGGCATGAGGGCGTTGTGGAGGGTGGCACAGGCGCGCTGGAAAAGGAGAACAAGCAGCTATGAAACGCATTCTGATCACCGGCGGTCACGGCTACATCGGCAGTTGGGTGGCCAGCTATCTTGGCCGCTGGCCGGAGCGCTATCAAGTGGATCATCTCAGCCAGCGGGAGGAAAGCTGGAAGGCGGTTTCCTTTCGGGGCTATGACGCGGTGCTTCACGCGGCGGGGCTGGCCCACCAGGAGAAGACGAAAAACGATCCCGCCCAGGCGGAACTGTATGATCGCGTCAATCACCGGCTGGCGGTGGAGACCGGGGAAAAAGCCAAGGCGGAGGGTGTTGGGCAGTTCCTGTTTTTAAGCTCAGCCAGCGTTTACGGCCTTACGGCCTCGGTCGGCTCCACGGTGATGATCACAGCGGATACGCCGCTGAAGCCCGTGGACAATTACGGTATCAGCAAGGTAAAAGCCGAAGCGGATTTGCAGGCTCTGGCGTCTCCGGATTTTAAGCTTGCCATTCTTCGGCCGCCGATGATCTACGGCAGGGGCTGCAAGGGCAATTATGTGACCCTGGCAAAGCTAGCGAACAAGCTGCCCATTTTTCCTAAGGTGGAAAACCGGCGTTCCATGCTGTATATCGAGAATCTGGCGGAGCTGATCCGGCTGCTGATTGAGGATGAGGCAGAGGGCGTTTTCTGCCCGCAGAACGAGGAATATGTCTCCACCTGTGATATGGTCAGCCAGATTGCCCATGCCCACGGGCGGCAAATCCTGCTCATCGGCGGATGTTCCTGGGCGCTGAAGCTTCTTAGCCACGCCACCGGCATGGTAGACAAGGCCTTTGGCAGCCTGTGCTACGACCAGTCCTTGAGCCGCTACCCCAGAGACTACTGTGTGAAGAATCTTACCGAATCCATCTGGGAGACGGAAAACATCTAGGTACGAAACGGAAGGAGGGCTTTCTTGAAACAGAAAAAGGATGTTTTGTTCCTGTGCCAGTTTTTTTATCCGGAATACATTTCCTCTGCCCAGCTTCCCTTTGACACGGTGATGGCGCTGAAAAATGCGGGCTTCTCCGTGGATGCCCTCTGCGGCTATCCCCAGGAATATTTGGACGGCAGGGACATTCCGGCGCGGGAAACGGTGGACGGGGTTTCCATTCACCGTCTGAAGTACCTCCAAATGAACCGTTCCGGCTTTTTGGGGCGGCTGGTCAATTACTTTTCTTTTACCCTTATGGTGCTGCTGCATCTGCCGGAGATCACCGGATACCGGTCGGTGGTGGTGTATTCCAATCCCCCGATTCTGCCCTGGATTGCATCCTGGGCCAAGACGCTGTTTGGGGTAAAACTGGTTTTCGTGGCCTATGACCTGTACCCCGAGGTGGCGACGGTGACCAACACCTTGGGAAAGAAGCATCCCATCTGCCGCTTGATGAACCATATCAACCAATGTGTCTTTCGGCGTTCGGACAAGGTGGTGGCCCTGTCCTCGGAGCAGCGGGCGTATATCCTGGCGCACCGGCCGGTTTCCCCGGAAACGGTGGCGGTGATCCCCAACTGGCACCCGGATCGGGGGCTGCGGGAAAGAAACCGGGAGGGAAACCGGTTCCGGGAGCTTGCAAAGGGCCGCTTTGTGGTGTCCTATTTCGGCAATATGGGCACCATGCAGGATATGCAGACCATTCTGGACGCCATCCGGGAACTGCGGGAGGACAAGGATGTGTTCTTCCTCTTCGCGGGCCACGGCAATAAGCTGGAAAAGCTGAAGCAGACCGCGGCGGCGGAGGGAATCGAAAACGTTCTGGTCTGTGATTACCTCCATGGACAGGACTTTCAAGATGCCCTGGAAGCCAGCGGCTGCGCCCTGGTGTCTTTGGAAAAGGGCGCCACAGGACTGTGTGT
>CAYYGF010000137.1:0-5780 GCA_964471315.1 uncultured Oscillospiraceae bacterium
ACAAGGATCACGACTGGGTTATCAAGGAGGGTCACTACGGCCTGGCCAACGTGGCACCCACCATCGTCAAGATGATGGGCCTCACTGCCCCCGATTGCTGGGAAGCAAGCATGGTGTAAGACCTTTCCACTTTTCATTATCTATTTAGGAGGTACTGATTTATGGTTCGTCACGAAAATGAAAACGGCAGCATCAACGTCAGCACCAATGTGTATACGGATATCGTTGGCACCGCCGCTACCAACTGCTTTGGCGTGAAGGGCATGGCTGCCCGCAGCGTCACCGACGGCGTGTACCATCTGCTGCGCAAGGAATCCGTGGGCAAGGGTGTCCGCGTTCAATTCAACGAGGACAATTCCATTTCCATCGACCTGCATATTATTGTGGACAACAATGTGAATCTGAACGCCGTGGGCGCTTCCATTATTTCCGAAGTCCGCTATGTGGTCACCCAGTGCACCGGAACCGAGGTTCGCGCTGTCAACGTTTATATCGATTCCATGGTGATCGATTAAGGATTCGGAGGGTTATAAATTGAAGCAAGTTATCAACGGCGCTGATTTTCGCAGAATGCTGATCAGCGCGGCTGCCGCCATTGAAATCAACAAGCAGGCGCTCAATGAGCTGAACGTGTTCCCCGTCCCCGACGGCGACACCGGCACGAATATGTCCATGACCATCAACGCCGCCGCCGCCGATCTGCGCAAGGCGGAGGATCCGGATCTGGGCCAGGCGGCCAAGATTGCCGCCTCCGCCATGCTCCGGGGCGCCCGGGGCAACTCTGGTGTGATTCTGTCATTGCTGCTGCGGGGTATCTCCAAGAAGCTCAAGGGCATGACCTCCAGCGACGGTGTGCTGTGGGCGGAGGCCTTGCAGGAGGGCGTGGACGCCGCTTATAAGGCGGTTATGAAGCCTGCCGAGGGCACCATTCTGACCGTGGCCCGCCTGGCCGCCGCCAAGGCTGCCGAGGCCGCCCAGGAGAACAACCACATCGAGTTTGTCCAGGAGGCCGCCATCGCCGAGGCCAAGACCGCCTTGGCCAACACCGTCAACCAGAACCCCGTGCTGAAGAAGGCGGGTGTGGTGGATGCCGGCGGCAAGGGCTGGGTGGTGGCCCTGGAAGCCATGCTGTCCTCCCTCCAGGGCGAGGACGTGGTGGTTCCCGAAAGCGGAGAGGCTGCCGCTGTGAAGGACGCGGCGGATTTTGCCGACTTCGACACCGGGGATATCACCTTCGCCTACTGCACCGAGTTCATCATCGACCGGGAGAACGACAAGGATCCCGAGGCCCTGCGCGCCTTCCTCAGCGAGCTGGGCGACAGCCTGGTGCTGGTGGATGATGATGAGATCATCAAGGTGCATGTGCATACCAACGATCCCGGCAAGGCGCTGAGCGAAGCCGTAACCTACGGCTCCTTCGTCACCGTGAAGATCGAGAACATGCGCCTGCAGCACACCGAGAAGGTCATGTCCGAGCAGGAGCTGGCCCCCAAGATTGCCGAGCCGGAAAAGCCCCTGGGCGCGGTGTCCGTCTGCGCCGGCGAGGGCCTGGCGGACGTATTCATGAACCTGGGTGTGGACGCCATCATTTCCGGCGGCCAGACCATGAACCCCAGCACCCAGGACATCCTGGAGGCCGTCAACCGGGTGCCTGCCGAGACGGTGTTCGTGCTGCCCAACAATAAGAACATCATCATGGCAGCCCAGCAGGTGGACGCCCTGACCCCCAAGCATGTGGTGGTCATTCCCTCCAAGACCGTGCCCCAGGGCGTTACGGCCATGCTGAACTTCAATCCTGAGGGCAGTGTGGAGGAGAACACCGAGGCTCTGACCAGTGCGCTGGGCACCGTGGACACCATGCAGATTACCTACGCCGCCCGGAATTCTGACTTTGACGGCTACGACATCCACGAGGGCGACTATCTTGCCCTGTATGGCAGCCAGCTTTTCGGCACCAGCCAGGACATCAAGGTGCTGCTAAAGTCCCTGGCGGAAAAGGTTCGGGACGAGGGCAAGGAGTATGTCACCATCTACTACGGCGCGGATGTGAAGGAGAAGCACGCCCAGAAGGCAGCGGACATCTTCGCGGACATCTGTCCCAACGCAGACGTGAATCTGCTCAGCGGCGGCCAGCCGGTGTACTATTACCTGATCTCCGCGGAATAAAAATGAACAGTCGGCCCGCTGCCCCTTGGGCGGCGGGCTGCCTGCTTTTCTTGTCTCAAAATGTGCTGATCGGTTTATCAGCAATGGAGAATATAGGGGACTTTAGCGGATCAAAGCCTCCACGTTCAAGGGAGGTGGCCGAGGGTTCGCGAGGGCGGAGGGGTGCACCCCTCAGCTTCGCTCCGCTCAGCAGCTCCCCTCAAGGGGAGCCTTGGCGAAAGCACAATCATGCTGAGGAAAACCGACAAGCATATCTCAAAATTTAGCGCAGAAGGAGGCATTTCATGCGGCAATTTCCCAAGGGCGGCATCATCGGAAAGGCGGTTCACGCGGCCCAGACCATGCACCAAAAGAATATCCCCCTTCACGCGGCCTACGCCGCCTACTTTTTGATTCTGTCGATCTTTCCGGCTCTGCTCCTGGTGCTGAGCATGCTGCGCTATACCGGCCTGACGGTGGAGGATCTGATCTGGGTGATTGGAGACTTTTTCCCCCAGCCGCTGATGGAGACGGCGGAGGAGCTGGTGTACAGCATCTATTTTCATTCCTCCAGCACCGTGGTGGGGGTGGCGGCGGTGACGGCGCTGTGGTCTGCCAGCCGGGGGATGTACGGAATCCTCCGGGGACTGAACGCCATTTACGGGGTTTCCGAGGATCGGGGGTATCTGTACACTCGGGGAATTAGCGTGGTGTACACGTTCCTGTTCCTGCTGGTGCTGCTGCTGACCCTGGTGCTGCATGTGTTCGGCAATTCCATTTTGAAAATGCTGACCATGGTGGACAACAAGGTGCTGATTTTTTTGATGGATCTGGTGGATTTCCGGTTTTTTCTGCTGCTGATTTTGCAGAGCCTGCTGTTCACGCTGATGTTTATGACCCTGCCCAACAAGCGCAACCGCTTTCTGGACAGTCTGCCCGGCGGCGTGCTGTCCAGTCTGGGCTGGCTGGTGTATTCTGATCTGTATTCCATCTATGTGGAGCACTTTTCCAATTATGCCAATATTTATGGGTCGGTGTACGCCATCGCTCTGTGTATGCTGTGGCTGTACTGCTGTATGAGCATTCTGTTCTACGGCGGGGCGCTGAACCGGTATTTGATGGAGAAAGAATAGAGATTGTGGATGTTTTGTAAATTTTTGGCATGTTTACGTTCTGTTCACACTTATTCTCTAGGATAAAACCAAAAAGGAGGGATACCGGTGTTTGGATATGTCACCGCAAGCTGGAAGGAACTGACAAAGCAGGAACAGGAGCGCTATGGGGCGGTGTACTGCGGGATCTGCCGCCGGATCCGGCTCCAATCCGGAAACACGGCCCGGCTGGCCCTGAGCTATGACATGGCATTTCTGGCGCTGCTGCTGATGAGCCTGTACGAGCCGGAGGAGGATGGAGGAAAAGACCCATGCCTTACCCATCCCATCAACCATCGCCCCTGGATCGACAACCCCTATGTCCGCTACGCCGCGGATATGAACGTGGCGCTGGCCTACTACAACTGCCTGGACGACTGGCAGGATGACAAAAAGCCCTCGGCCAAGGCCATGGCGGGGATGCTGGAAAAGCGCCTGCTCGATGTGGAAAAGCGCTATCCCCGGCAATGCGGGGCCATCCGGGACTGCATCCAGCGGCTGGGAGAGCTGGAAAAGAAAGGCTGCTCCAATCCGGACGAGCCAGCAGGGATATTCGGGCAGCTGATGGCGGAGATTCTTGTTTATCAAGAGGATTTGTGGGCGCCGGAGCTGCGGCAGATGGGGTTCCATCTGGGACGGTTTATTTACCTGCTGGACGCGGCGCTGGACTATGACAAGGACAAGCGGAAGGGAAAGTACAACCCCTTCCTGGCTATGGACACGGGAAAGGACTGGCGGCGCTGGGAAGAATACCTGGTGCTGGCCATGGGCCGGTGCACGGACAGCTTTGAGCGGCTGCCTCTGGTGCAGGATAAAGCCATTCTGGATAATATTCTGTACAGCGGCGTTTGGATGAACTACAGAAGAAAACGGAAAGAGGAGGATCAGCCACATGATCGATGATCCTTATAAGGTATTGGGGGTCAGCCCCGATGCCAGCGACGAGGAAATCAAGCGGGCGTACCGACAGCTGGCGAAAAAATACCACCCGGACCTGAACCCCGGGGACCAGGAGGCCGCCCGGAAGATGCAGGAGGTCAACGCGGCCTACGAGCAGATCAAGAACCCGGAGAAGGCCCAGCAGTCCAGCCAGGGCGGCTACGGCGGTTACGGCGGCGGGTATTACGATCCCTTCGGCGGTGCTTACCGCCAGCAGTCCTACGGCGAAAGCCAGACGGCGGATCCATACCAGCAGGCGGCGGCCCAGTATATCCGCTTTGGCCGGTATCAAGAGGCGCGGAACGCTCTGGACAACAGCCAGGAGCGCAATGCCCGGTGGTACTACCTCAGCGCCCTGGCCAACGACGGCCTGGGCAACCAGGTGACGGCTCTGGAGCACATCCGGCGGGCGGTGAGCATGGAACCGGACAATCCGGAATACCAGCAGGCGCTGAACCAGATCGAATACGGCGGCGCGGCCTACCGCCAGCAGGCGGGGAATTTCCAGGGCTTCTCCATGGGCGGAGATCCCTGCACCAATTTGTGCCTGTGTTATCTGGCGAATCTGTTCTGCTGCGGCGGACGGGGCATGTTCTGCTGCTGTTGATATTGGCAATACACAGTGTAGGGCGGCTTGCCCTCAAGGCGTCATGTGACAGCAATACGAAAAAGCGGCGGGCTGAGGGCAGCCCGCCCTACGGCCAAGACAGAATAAGGGCCTGCTGCTCAAAAAGCAGCAGGCCCTTATTTATACTTCCTTATACATCCCGGAGGCGTCGTCCTTACGGACATTGTCGGCTACCTCCAGCACCTCCACGGCCACCGTCCGGGCGCCCATGGCGATCTCGATTTTGTCTCCCACTTTTACGTCGTAGCTGGCCTTTACGACCCGGCCGTTGACACTGATGCGGCCGTTATCGCAGGCTTCGTTGGCTACGGTGCGGCGCTTGATGAGCCGGGAAACTTTCAAAAATTTATCCAGGCGCATGGCTTACTTTACAATGCTGTCCTTCAGAGCCTTGCTGGCGTTGAAGGCCGGCACCCGGGTGGCGGGAATTTCGATTGGCTCCTTGGTGTGGGGATTGCGGCCGATGCGGGCCTTCCGGGACTTGGTCTCGAAGGTGCCAAAGCCGGACAGCTGAACCTTCTCGCCCTTGACCAGGGCGGCGGTGATGGCGTCAATGGCGGCGTTCAGAACCCGTTCCGTATCTTTCTTCGTCAGTCCGGCGTTTTCCGCGGCGATGGCGATCAGTTCGGTTTTGTTCATAGTATTTCCTCTTTCCTTTATGACAAATATACCAACGAAACCCGGCCCAGCCTGCGGCCGACGGCGTTCCCATGGCGGTTAAGTGCAGAATCCGCATGCGCGGAAATCTTCATTAGATTAACATAACAATTGAAAAAATGCAAGTTATTTTTGAAAAAATTGCTCACAATTTCAGAAGCTTCGCGATTTTCGCGCCCTTGGGCAGAAGCAGGCAGTCCTCCCGGGTGATGGCCTTGAGCTTGACGGCAGTGAGGGCGTAGACCACAACGCCCACCGCC
>CAYYGF010000138.1:0-5713 GCA_964471315.1 uncultured Oscillospiraceae bacterium
ACTCGAACCCCCGACCTACTGATTCGTAGTCAGTCACTCTATCCAACTGAGCTACTGGCGCATAGCGCTTTTTCAAGTGCCAAAGTATAATAACATAGCTTTTCAAAAAAAGCAAGCCCTTTTTTTACTTTTCTTCACTTTTTTGCTTTCCGTTTCCGGGCGATTCCAGCGCCTGCCAATATGGGCAGCAGGAGAAGGGCTGTGGTGGGATGCCAATCCTGGGTTTCCGGTTGTCCTTCCTGGCTTTGGGCCAGCATAGGCGGCGCGGTGGAAGCTTCTGCGGTTTCCGTCGGGAGGGTTTCTATGTCCGGTGATTCTTCCGCCGGCACGGAATAGGCGGTCAGATTCTCGAAAAGATCATGCTTCTTCTGATCTGCTCCAACCGTAGAGCGGTACAGGCCGTACTGGCAGGGGCTGTATTGTTCAATGGCAGCGGCAGTGTCACAGCCGGAAAAATACCAGGCAAAGTCTTGAACCTGGCTTTTGTGGCAGGGAAAGCCCAGGTGCTTGGTCACTTGATAGGCGGTCATCCCATCAAACCGCTCCAGCGGCTGATCCCAGTCCAGCACCACTGGATTTTCGGGATACAGATGCAGATACGTCTTGGGCACTTCCCATACGCCGTAGGCTTTTGCCGACTCCGGATACTGCTCCGGATCCCCGCTGACCGCGGATGCCTTCATCAGCAGATCCGCATAGAGTCTGTGCTGCCCATGACCGTACTCTCCTTCCACATCGTGGCCCACAGCCACCAGCGGCTGGAATCGCCGGAGCTGCTCCGTCACGAAGCCGATCAGCTCCTCTTCGGATACGCCTGCGTTTTGGAACATGCTGTAAGCATCCCGCAGGGACTGGGAATAGTAATCCCCGAAGGGCCCGAACACAGGATAGTTCCGCCCGCCTACCGTCCAAAGACCGTCCAGCATCTCATGGCGGCGTACTGTGGTAAGGGAGTGGTGGTCGGTTAGGTAGACCACTTGAACCCGATAGCCAAGTTCCCCGGCATAATAGGGCAGAAGCCCGGCGAAAAACAGCTGCTCATCATCTCCGTGGGTGGAAAACAGAATCAGATCCGCACATCCCTCCGCCGGGGCCTCCCAACGCTGGACAAAGGTTGGAACCTGGCCCGGCGTAAACACATACAGCTCATTGAGCCGAACCGGGCCGCTGTGGAAGGACACTGTCACGGAAACGGGTGCTTTGCCGAAGTATG
The DNA here is from genome assembly GCA_964471315.1 of uncultured Oscillospiraceae bacterium. Taxonomy (GTDB): domain Bacteria; phylum Bacillota; class Clostridia; order Oscillospirales; family Oscillospiraceae; genus Faecousia. The sequence continues at coordinate 1,214 of CAYYGF010000138.1, forward strand.
CCTCCAGATCCAGGAATTCGTGCAGAAAGCCGCTGCGCCCGCACACGATCGTTTCCTCTGTAGCATTGTCGGTCACGGTATATTCCCCATATTCTTCGTCAAATATCAGATACAGCGAGCCGATTCCCTCCGGGGCTTCCAGCGTCATCCAGGCGGGAGACCCGTAGGTTTGGGCTCTGACGGTATTGCCGTCAAAAAGGCCTGACAGGTAGGGAAAGCCCTCTTGAGCCGTAATGAGGGAAGTTCCGCTGATATCCCGGGCCTGCACTGGCTCTGCGGCCTTTGCCCGCGGCGCCGCAGCCAGGAAAAGACACAGAAAAGCGCAAACGCTTCTTCGCAGCAGGCGCAACATGGCGATCCCTCCCGTTTCTGTATATCTGTATTCATTATATCAGAGAGCACTGCGCTTGTCAAAAGGGAGATGTGGCAGGCTTGACATTGGGTTGCCCTACATGTAAAATGGGATTGATTCGACAAATGCCGACAGTTTTCATTTCAGAAAGCAGGAAAGGGGGAAATCCCTGTGGAACAATCCGATATTCTGGCGCAGCTTCCCCGGCTTGCGCTGCCCTGGTACGCGGAAAACCGCCGGGAGCTGCCCTGGCGGGCGGATCGGGAGGCGTATCATATTTGGCTGTCGGAAATCATGCTCCAGCAGACCCGGGTGGAGGCAGTAAAGGGGTATTATGCCCGGTTTCTGGAGGCACTGCCCACTGTGGAAGCCCTGGCTGCCTGCGATGACGATGTCTTGCACAAGCTCTGGGAAGGGCTTGGGTATTACAGCCGGGTGCGGAATCTGAAAAAAGCTGCCCAGGTGATTATGGAGCAATACGGCGGGGCGTTCCCTAAGCGCTATGACCAGGTTCTGGCGCTGCCCGGCATCGGGGCCTATACGGCGGGTGCCATCTGCTCCATCGCCTTCGGACTGCCTACCCCGGCAGTGGACGGAAATGTGCTGCGCCTGGTTTCCCGGCTGCTGGATGACCCGGCCCCGATTGACCTGCCTGCCACAAAAGCCCGGGTCACGGAGGCTTTGGCGGCGGTTTATCCCCGGGAAGCGGGGGACTTTACCCAGGCGCTGATGGAGCTTGGCGCCACGGTGTGCGGCCCGAACCGAAAGCCGGAGTGCGGCAGCTGTCCCTGCCGGGAATGCTGCCTGGGCTTTCGGCATGGTACGGCGGAGGCACTGCCTGTGAAATCTCCCAAAAAGGAGAAACGGCAGGAGGAACGGACGGTTTTCCTTTTTCGATGCGGCGATCAGTACGCTCTGGAAAGAAGACCCGATAAGGGCCTTCTGGCGGGACTGTGGCAATTTCCCAATGTGGCGGGGCAGCTGGATACCCGGCAGGCCCTGGCCCAGGCGGAGCGCTGGGGATTGCGGCCCAGGGAAATCCAGCGGGAAGTATTCCGAAAGCACATCTTTACCCATATTCAGTGGAATATGAAAGGAATTTATCTGGAAGTTGCCCAACCGGCTGGCCCCTTCCAGTGGTTTACAGAGGAACAGATCAACACCAAGGCGGCGCTGCCTACGGCGTTTCGCCTGTTTTGGGAGGAATCATAATGTTTGACTTTCACATCCATTCCCGGGTATCCTTTGACGGGCACGACGCGGCAGAGGCCATGGCCCGGGCCGCGGTAGACGCGGGGCTGAAGGAAATTTGCTTCACCGACCATTTGGACTATGATCCTCTGGGAACCATGCCGGATATGGCCTTTGACACGGAGGTCTACCGCCGGGAATATGACAGCCTGGAGGTTCCGGGCCTGGTTATCCGCCGGGGAATGGAATTTGGACTGAGCCGGGATAATGTAGCGCAATTCCAACAGGATCTGAAGCGGTATCCCTTTGATTTTGTCCTGGGCTCCATTCATTTTGTGGATGATTTGGATGTCTATTTTGCGGAATACTGGCAGAATAAAACGGTTTTTCAAGCGGAACGCCGCTTTTTGGAGGAAACTCTGGCCTGTGTGCGGATTCACGATGATTTTGACGTTTTGGCCCACCTGACCTACATCAGCAAGCCGCCCTGTCATCCCAATCCCAGACCGCTGCCCTACGGAGAGCACCGGGAGATTATTGACGAGATTCTCCGCACCCTGGCGGATAAGGGAAAGGGCCTGGAGCTGAATACCAGCGGCCTGGATCGCTGCGGCGGCTTTTTGCCTACGGCGGATTATTTCCGCCGGTTTCAGGAGCTGGGCGGCCAGATCGTCACCGTCGGCTCCGATGCTCACCGGTGCAACCGGGTAGGGCAGTATTCCGCTGGGGCCTGCGACATGCTGAAGGACATTTTTGGGTACGTCTGTACCTTTGAAGGCCGGAAACCGATCTTCCATAAGCTGTGATTTTCACGGGAGAATGCCCTCGTGGCGCAGCAGCCAGGCCTTGCGCTCCAGACCGCCGGCGTAGCCGGTGAGCTGTCCCTTGGCGCCTACGCAGCGGTGGCAGGGAATCACTATAGAAATGGGATTGCGGCCCACCGCGCCGCCCACGGCTTGCGCAGACATGGCAGCCTTGCCCAGCTGCTGGGCGACTTCCCGGGCGATGCTGCCGTAGCTGCGGGTCTCGCCATAGGGAATGGTCAGCAGAATGTCCCACACCAGGCGCTGAAAGGGGGTTCCCTCCGGGGCCAGGGGAAGGGAAACCTGGGGTATCTGCCCCTGGAAATAGGCGTCTAGCCACAGCTTTGTGTTTTCCAAAATGGGGTGGCTGCGGGAAGGTGCATCCGTTGGACATTGACGATCCACCCAGATTCCGGTAAGGCCTTCCTCGGAACAGGTGAGAAGAAGTATTCCCAGGGGGGATGGGTATTCCAGGAAATGGGTCATTGTGTGTCCTCCTTTTTTGAATAGGATAGATGATCCGGGCGGGAAAGTCCATAGCTGCGCCCTTGCATTCCCCTGCGGGCTATGGTATGATAAGGAAAATGGGATCCCGGCGAAAGAGAAAAGGATGTGAAGCGGGAAATGAAAAAACTGAGCCGCGGCGCTTATGAGGATATGAAGGGCTTTGTCCGGGTGGCGGAAACGCTGCTGGAGGTTCTGGTCATGACGCTGCTGTACTACGCGGCCTGGAAGGAAGGGTATTCCCTGGCCTACTTTGCCTATAAGGGCAAATATGTGCTTATGGGCGTGTACGCGGTACTGCTGTATGTGTTTTTCCAGAACTCGGAATGCACCAAATTTGGACAGCTGCGCAGAATTGACTTGATTCTGGGGCAGATCATATCCCTGTTCCTGGTGAATTTCATCACCTATTTCCAGCTGTGTCTGATTGCAAACGCCATGCTGTCTCCCGCACCGATTCTGCTGCTGCTGGCAGGGGAGATCCTGGCCGCTGTGGTGCTGATTTATGTGTACACAGGGCTGTATCACAAGCTGTACGCCCCCCACGATATGCTGCTGGTCTATGGCAACAGGCGGGGTGTTGATCTGAAGATCAAGATGGACTCCCGGAAGGACAAGTATAATATCAGCAAACTGATCTCCGTGGAGGAGGGGATTGAGGCCATCTGTCGGGAAATCCCCAATTTTGACGCGGTGATTCTCAATGATGTGCCCGCCCAGCTGCGAAACGACATTTTGAAATACTGCTACCGCTACCGGATCCGCACCTATATCGCCCCGAAGCTGACGGACATTATGATTCGGGGCGCCCGGAATATCACCCTGTTTGATACCCCGCTGCTGCTGGTCAAGGGCACGGGCTTGACTCCTGCCCAGCGGGTGGCGAAGCGGGCTATGGACATTGTGCTGTGCTCCATTGCCATGATTCCGGCGGCGCCGGTGATGCTGCTGGTGGCGCTGGCCATCAAGCTGGAGGACGGCGGCCCGGTGTTTTACCGCCAGAAGCGGCTGACCCGGAATGGCAGGGAATTTGAGATTCTCAAGTTCCGCAGCATGATCGTGGACGCGGAGAAATTCGAGGGCGCGGTGCTGGCCAAGGAGCGGGATCCCCGAATCACCAAAGTGGGCCGTGTCATCCGGGCTACCCGCCTGGACGAGCTGCCCCAGCTGCTGAACATTCTGAAGGGGGATATGAGCATCGTCGGCCCCCGGCCGGAGCGGAAGGTCATCGCGGATGAATACTGCAAGGAGATTCCGGAATTTGCCTACCGCTTAAAGGTGCGGGGCGGCTTGACCGGCTACGCCCAGATCTACGGCAAGTACAATACCAGCGCCTATGACAAGCTGCGGCTGGATCTGCAGTATATCGAAAAGCAGTCGCTCCTGCTTGATTTCAAGCTGCTCTTGCTGACGTTGAAGATCATGTTTGTCCCCGAGTCGACAGAGGGCTTCACCGAAGAAAAATCCGCCGCCCTCACCGAAAGCTCCAAGCGCGCGGAGGAAATAGAAGAAAGCTGACTTTGAATCGGGACCGTCTCTACACGGGTGTACACAAATTTATCTTGCCTTTTGTGTACCGATATGGTATAATACCTGACAGTCCCATATTCGGGCCATTAGCTCAGTTGGTTAGAGCAGCCGGCTCATAAC
>CAYYGF010000139.1:0-5706 GCA_964471315.1 uncultured Oscillospiraceae bacterium
GTCACTATGGATTCCTTTTTTTCAGGTGTCCAACTTCATTTTACAATCGACCGAAAAAATAGAAAGTCTCTGGATCAAGTATTTCCAGAGACTTTTTATCCTGTGTAAACGAAACATGTTGTTTATGTTTCCCGCGTCGACGCCTTCCCATTTTTGCTGCCCAATACCGAATCGAATCGTCAAACCGCAGAACTTCTCCGCAATGGTATAGCACGCAGGAATCCTGGACTGTCCGCATAATTCTCCATAACCTGCAAACAATACCACTGGGAATTTACCACAAGGAGAGGAATAAAAATGAAAGCAACAGGAATCGTTCGCCGGGTAGATGACCTGGGCAGAATCGTCATTCCCAAGGAAATCCGAAGAACACTCCGAATCCGCGAGGGTGACCCGCTGTTAACAACATTGACAGTGATGCAACGGTTTGCCTGCGCGGTTGGAAACCTGGTAAGTAGAACTATTTCAAAAGAATAGTATTGGTATTATCAAAAATTGCAGGAAATTTCAAACATATTAAGAAGGGTGTCGCGAAACGCGACACCCTTTCGATCTGCGATGATAACGGTGTTGTCCGATTCCTGTTCGCCATCTGAATTATCGTTTGGCGTGGAATCTTCCGGGGGAGCGGTTCACCGGTACATACCGCCTTTTCTTTTCCTGTTTTCCATGCTATACTGTTGGAAAACACAGAAAAGGCGGGATTTCTTTGAAACTGGATCTGGCACAGGTAAAATCGCTGTTTTCCAATACGGACTACGCCCGGGGCATGGAGTACTTCCGGCAGGGGCGTGTGCTGGATATGACAGCCGGAGAGGGTGAGAATCCGATCGTGAAGTGCTGCGTCCGGGGCAGTGAGGTCTATTCCGTCCGCTTTCAGCAGCTGGAATACGGATATATGCGCATCGGCTGCAGCTGCCCCCGGTTTGAGGACATGGGCAAATGCAAGCATATTGCCGCCGCCATGATCGCCTATGTGGAAGACCCGCCCCGGCCCGCGGCAGTGCGCAGTGACCGCTACGCCCAGGCCCTGCTGCAAAGCTACCTGCAAAAAAGCCGGGAGCAGCAGCCAGCTCTCCCGGATGTCCCTGCCCGTCTGGTGCCCCAGCTTCACACCGCCTACCGCGGCTACCCCATGTTCACCTTCCGGGTGGGACGGGAGAAGCTGTATGTGGTGAAAAATATCCGGGACTTTCTGAACAATGTGGATCTGCGCCGGACAGAAAGCTACGGCAAAAATCTAACGCTGGATCACAGCATGGAGCAGTTCGATGCCCGCTCTCAGGCCATGATCGAGCTGCTGATGAACGAGTTCAGCCAGTTCCGTTCCATGAGCGGCTCTCTCTATTCCCGGTATGAATCCGGCGATGAGAAAAACCGGATCACCCTCACCGGCGATTCCTTTGACCGGTGGTTTGACCTGCTGGAGGGGGAACCGCTGGAAGCCGAATGGGGAAACAATCTCAGGCTCCTCCGGGAAGACCCCCAGGTAGGCATTCGAGTGGAAAAGCAGGGGGACAGTGTTCTGCTGGAAATCAAAACGCCCTGTGATTACCGTTTCTTCGGCAACCGAAAGAACCTGTATGCTCTGAGCGAGAACGCCCTCCAACGGTGCAGCCCTGCTTTCCGGAACAAGGTGTACCCTCTGCTGGAACAGGGGCAGGAGTCTATGCGCCTTGCCTTGAAAGACCTGCCTACCTTCTGCGGCTGTGTGCTGCCGGAAATCGGGGAACTGGTGGAAATTGAAGACGAGGAGGGCCTTTTGCAGGAATACCTGCCGGAGGAATGCGCAACCGGCTTCTATTTTGACATGGCGGAAGAAACGCTGGGCCTAAAAATCGTCTTCCGCTATGGGGAGCACACCTTCACCCCCACAGACAGACCCTCGGAGAAGGACGGCGTCCGCCGGGACGTGAAGGCGGAAAGCGCGGCCATCCTACTGGCCCAGCGATATTTCCAGCGGCAGGGCGGCAGCTTCACCCTCACTGGGGAGGAGGAAGCCTACGACTTTCTGACCGGCCCGCTGGATGGCTTCCGGCAGTACGGCGAGGTCTACCTCAGTGACCGGCTGCAAAGCAGGCGTATCCAGCCCACCGCCGCCAGCGTGGGGCTCTCCGTGTCCGATGGGCTGCTGACTCTGACGCTGGACACCGGCGGTTTTCCCAAGGAGGAGCTGTCTGCCCTGTACCAGAGCCTTCTGCTGCGCCGGAAATACCACCGGCTCACCGACGGAAGGTATCTGGAGCTGAATGGCTCCGGCTATGAAAAAATGGCGGAAATGGCCCAGATGCTCCAGCTTTCCAGGAAGGAATTGGCTAAGGGTACCATCACGCTGCCCGCCTACCGGGGGCTGTACCTGGACGGAATGCTCAGCGGCAGCGATGGGATTCAAGTCAGCCGGGACAGCCGCTTCCGGGAGATGATCCGCAATTTCAAGGCCCTGTCGGAGAGCGACTACGCCCTGCCGGAGGGCATGGAAACGGTACTCCGGCCCTATCAGAAAACCGGCTTTCAATGGCTGAAAACCTTGGAAAGCTACGGATTCGGCGGCATTCTGGCGGACGAAATGGGCCTTGGCAAGACGCTGCAGGTCATCGCGTTTCTGGCAACGGTTCCCAAGAAAACCACAGGAAAATCCTCTCTGGTGGTCTGCCCCGCCTCTCTGATCTACAACTGGGGCGAGGAGCTGACAAAATTCGCCCCCCAGCTGTCCTACCGGCTGATTCTGGGAACCGCCGCCGAGCGGAAAGCCCTGCGCTCCGGCGCAGACGCAGATGTGTGGGTCACATCCTACGAACTGCTGCGGCAGGACATTGGGGACTACAGCCAGCAGGAATTTTACTGCTGCGTGCTGGACGAGGCCCAGCATATCAAAAACGCCGCCACCCTGACCTCCAAGGCGGTGAAGCAGGTGAGCAGCCGCCAGCGGTTCGTGCTGACGGGCACTCCCGTGGAAAACCGGCTCAGCGAGCTGTGGAATCTCTTTGACTTCCTCATGAGCGGCTACCTCTACACCCACACCGCCTTCCGGGAGAAGCTGGAAAAGCCCATCGTAAAAAGTAAAAACCCGGAGGCCTCCGCCCAGCTGCGGCGGCTGGTGCAGCCCTTCCTGCTTAGGCGCCGGAAAGTCGAGGTTCTGAAGGAGCTGCCGCCGAAGGAAGAATACGTCCGCCGGATATCCCTGTCGGAGGAGGAGCGGAAAACCTACTGCGCCTGCGTGCAGGCCACGGTGGAAAAACTGGACGGGGAGCAGGGAAAATTGCAGATTTTGGCAGCTCTGACCCGGCTGCGGCAAATCTGCTGTGACCCCAACCTGTGCTTTGAAAACTACGATGGGGCCACCAGCAAGCTGGATGCCTGCATGGAGCTGTGTCAGGCCATGGTGGAAAACGGCCACCAGATTCTGCTGTTCTCCCAGTTCACCTCCATGCTGGACAGAATCCGTGCCCGGCTGGACGAAGCGCATATTTCCAGCTTCACCCTGCAAGGCTCTACCACCAAAGAAAAGCGGGCAAAGCTGGTGAAAGCCTTCAACGCCGGGGCAGCCTCGGTGTTCCTCATCTCTCTGAAGGCCGGCGGCACCGGGCTGAACCTGACAGCGGCGGACATCGTCATCCACTTTGACCCCTGGTGGAACCAGGCGGCCCAGGATCAGGCCACAGACCGGGCCCACCGCATCGGCCAGCAGGCCCATGTGCAGGTGTACAAGCTCATCGCCAAGGATACCATCGAGGAGAAAATTCTGGAATTGCAGGAGAAAAAAGCAGCCCTCATGGACACCATCTCCAGTGCCGAAGACGGCGGCATCCTGAACATGTCCAAAGAAGACCTGCTTGCCCTGCTCACCGAAACCGCCTGAAGCACGGTTCCAGAGCGATTGCGTCCATCCACAACCAGGTTGGCCGGATAACCGCCTCCGCTGGCAAATACACCCGGTGAATTTTTCGCCGGGTGTATTTGCCAGGATCCGATTCTGAAAAGGAAAAGTGTGAAAGGTTGCAAAAAATCTTTCCAAAACCGCTGTGGCTTATTAATTTGGCTATATCCCTTTCAGTGCCGACAGATCCACCTCGTAGATGAGTCTCTGGGGTGGGGCATCGGGGCAGACAAAGATCATCATATACCATGGAAGATAGAGCACATCATCGGAGGCTTCCAGATTTCCTTTGCACAGAACAATACTGTCCCGGAATGTCCACTCACTTACGCTGCGGATTTTGTCCAGTGCGCTGTGCTTTTTATAGTCATTTCCGGATTTCACCTCGATCAGCCGGGTGTGAACGCCACCGGAAACAACGAAATCCACCTCTCCATATTTTTTCGCGTCGAAATAGAACAGATCATAGCCGTTTGCTTTGAGTTGCTGCGCCACAATGTTTTCCAGGATGCTTCCCAAATTCACGTCCAGATGGCCACTGAGCAGGTCGAATTGCACATTTTCCATGCAGGCGGCGCAGAGCAGTCCAACATCGTTCATGAAGAGCTTAAAAAGGCTGTGTTTTTCGTTCAGCTTCAGCGGCGTTTGGGGCTCGGTAACATTGTAGCAGGCCAGCGCCACCCCCGCGTCACTGAGCCACTGGAAGCTGTCCTCATACCGGGCAAGCCGGGCGGTGGGCGCAAGAGAGTTCACCATAAAGCGCCGGTTCTTGTCATTCAGCTGAGACGGAATCGCGTCGAAGATCGCCTTGATCTTGATCTTTTCATTTCCGTCCGCATACCGGGAGATATCCTGCCTGTACAGCTCCAGCAGCGATGTCTGCACCGCAATGACCTTTCCAATATCGTGGGTATCCACATATGTCTGAACCACATCCGGCATACCGCCCACCACGATGTAGCTGTAAAACAGCTTTGTCATGGTTTCGTGCACCGCAGGCAGAACGGTCGCTTTGGTATCCATACATGTTTTCAAGTACTGAATGGTCGCATCCTGAACACCGTTTGCCCACAGGAATTCCTCGAAGTCCATGGGATACATGCGGTAGATTTCTTCAAAGCCTACGGGAAGGGATTTGACGGTTTTGTACTTCGTCCCCAGCAGGGAGCCGGATTCAATATAGTCAAACCGTCCGTCCTCTACAAGGAACTTGATGGCCGTCCGAACATTGGGGCACTCCTGGACTTCATCAAAGAAAACCAGTGTTTCCCCGGGCTCCATAGGCTGACGGGTATAGGCAGTCAGATTTGTAATAATGGTGTTGACATCCAGGTCGCCAGAAAAAATGCCGGCAGCATCCGTGTCGGAAATAAAATTGATCTCTACAAAGTTTTTGTAGTTTTCTTTTCCGAATTTCCGAATCAGTGTTGTTTTTCCAATCTGTCTTGCGCCAAAAATACAAAGCGCTTTGTGATTGCGATCCTTTTTCCAATCCAGGAGCTTTTGATATGCCTTCCGCTTCAGCATACTAACCACCTCAATCCCGTTCGTGTGCTGTTATTGTAACATAATTCCTTGTAATTATCAATCTATTTGCGACATAAGTCCAAATAAACTATATATATTTTGCGACATAATTCTCATTTCGATATCACGTGCCGGCGCACAGAGCCAAATGGCTGATGGATTAACGGAATAGACGCAGTGCAGCCCACCGATCAGATGGTCGGTGGGCTGCTTGGAGCATTTTGCAAAATGCGTAGATAAGCACACTGTGCTGATCTTGGGGATTGGGGATTCGCCCCAACAAGCAAAATCCGTTCAGGTGC
>CAYYGF010000140.1:0-5692 GCA_964471315.1 uncultured Oscillospiraceae bacterium
CCTTGAAAACAAAGGCTTTCGGCGTTGTTAGCTGGCGTCGCAAAAGGGACTTGAACCCCCGACCCCACGCTTAGGAGGCGTGTGCTCTATCCAACTGAGCTATTGCGACATGGCTAAATTTATGATTAAGCCCGAAGAAACTCGAACTTGAATCCTGTATGAAGTTTTTAATAGGCGACAGTTGTAACGCAACCTTAGGAGGCGGTCGCTCTATCCTGCTGAGCTACTGGTGCATACGCTTTTATATTCTATCCAATTTTTTTCCCGCTGTCAAGAAAATACGGCAAATTTTTTATCTTCCCCGGAATATACTGTCCGGTAGTCAACTTTGAAAGGAGAAACAGACATGCGCAAATGCATTGCTCCAGGAATTGACCTGGACGATCTGATCTTTGATGCCGATGCCGGCGGCCCCAGTGAGCGGTAAAAGGCAGCGCATTCCTCACCGGTAAAATACCGGTGAGGAATGCCGCTCAATTATGAATGCCATGATGGAACCCGGGGCTGGTGGCCTCCAAGGGGAGGAATGCGTAGCCATTCTCCGTTCCCCAGGACAAGATATCCTCCACCGCCTCTACGCTGTAGCTGTGAATATCGTGCTGAAGCACGATGCTCACACGGGCCTGGCTGACGCCATCTACCACATTCTGGAAAACCTCCTGTGCCTTTCGGGCGCCGCCGGCATCCTTGCTGTCCACATTCCAGTCAAAATACTGAAATCCCGCGTTCTGTACTGCCTCCCCCAGAATTGTCATAATCCCCTCGCAACTCTGACGGCTAACCTCGTTGGAGCTACCGCCGGGGAAGCGCATCAGCGTTGTTCGAACGCCGGTGTTTTCATAAATAATATCCTGCATCTTCAGCAGGTCGGCAAAATACGCCTCTGGGCTGGAATAGATTTCTCGATAATTATGAGAGACCGTGTGAATGCCAATGCTGTGACCCCGATTCACAATTTCCCTCATGGCCGTATCATAGCCGCTGTCGGTAACAAAGAAGGTTGCCTTTGCCCCGTACCGATCCAGCACGTCCAATAGTGCCATGGTATACGGGCCGGGGCCGTCATCAAAGGTCAGATAGATCACCTTGCCCTGGGGCCAAATCTGCTCCGGCAGGGGCTGGGCGGTTACCTCCACATTCCGGGTAACCGTAGTCTCGTTCTGGTAAGTGTCCGTAACGGTGTACACCACGGGATAAACCCCCGGCTCCAGCCAGTTGACCTCTCCCTCCACGCGTACCGCTTCGGTCAAATCGCCGTCCACATTGTCCTGGGCAGAATAGCCCGGGTCGACATAAAATGTCCCCGTGGGAATGGCATAATTTTCCCCGCCCTCCAGTCTGATCTCCGGGGGAAGCGGATCATAATAGGGGATGATTCGTTCCGCCGTAGCCGGATTGCCGGAGGAATCCACCACCGCGTAGGTGATCTTCCCCATTTCCTCCAAACGCACCACCCGATCCGTGATGTCGCCGTCATAATTGTCTACCGCGGTATAGCCCGGCTCCCGGTAAGGTGTACCAGGCAGAAGCGTCTCCTGGGAACCTTCCGTCAATGTGATCACCGGGCATTGGGTGTCCACAACGTTGACCTTCCGCAGTGCCTGTGCCCGCCACGGGCCAACGGCGGCAGTATAGCAAATTGTATAGCGCCCCAACGCATTTTCGTCCACACGGCCGGTGACGGAAATCTCCGCGTTCCGTGGCGTAATGCCCTTCTTCCAGAACAGGCTGCCCTTTACATGAACCTGCGCTCCCGGATCCTGGAAAACCTCGCCGTATTCCTGGGTTACGGTTTCCTTCCCCAGCAGTTCCAGCTCCAGAGTAAACCGGTTCACCTGAAACAGCACCATCCACACAGCCGCCGCCGACAAAAGCAATCCCAGCGCGGTCAGCCCCATACGCTTTCCGCCCCGGCGCACATCCACTTTTTTTCTGTCTTTCATTTTGCCAACCTCTGCTCTATTTGTTTACATAACATTATACACCCAGTATGCCCAAAATGGAAGAGGGAATATCAAGATATTTTCAAAAAAGTACTATTCACTTGCCCTCAGATTTGAAAGCCCGGTTCCGCGCTGGAAGATGCGGAACCGGGTTAGGTCAAATTTTACTGGTAAGCCACTCCAGAATGGCCTGGCGGCCCTCCTGGGTCATGGGGAAGGTTTCGGAGCCTTCCATTTCGCTTTTTTCATAGCAGTACAGGCCGTGCCAGTATTCCACGAAGATATTACTCTGGTCAAAATCCACCTCTTTGGCGTTGGCCATGACCACATTGGGCTTGGCCCGGAATCGGAACAGGCCGCTGGAGCCGGTGAAGATGTTGTTCATGGCAAAGGTGTGCAGGGTCGGCAGGAACAGTTCCTCCATGGCGCTCCCTCCCTAAACCAAGGCTTCCATCTCGTCCAGCAGCTCGCCGAACAGGGTCAGCGCTTGATCCACCGGCTCCGGGCTTGCCATATCCACCCCGGCGCCCTTTAGCAGCTCGATGGGACTCTTGGAGCAGCCGCCGGAGAGGAAGCCCAGATAATCCTTCACCGCGCTCTCCCCCTCCCGCAGAATGCGGCGGGACAGGGCGATGGCGGCGCAGTAGCCGGTGGCGTACTGGAACACATAATAGTTATAGTAGAAATGGGGAATCCGCGCCCATTCCATGGCAATCCGATCATCCACCACCATATCCGGCCCGAAATACAGTTTATTCAACCGCTTATATTCCCCGCACAGAACCTCCGCGGTGAGGGTCTGCCCCTGGGCGGTGAGCCGTCCGATGTTCCGCTCGAATTCCGCGAACATGGTCTGGCGGTACAGGGTGCTCTTAAACTGCTCCAGGAAATGATTGATCAGATACGCCCGTTCCTTTTTATCCGTGGTTTTTCCCAGCAGATACTCCATCAGCAGCGCCTCGTTGCAGGTGGATGCCACCTCCGCCACGAAAATCACATAGTCCGCGTCAATGGGATTTTGGGTTTGATTGGACAGGTAGGAATGGAGGGCGTGGCCCATTTCGTGGGCTAGGGTGAACTGGCTGTCCAGGGTTCCGGTATAGTTCAGCAGCACATAGGGATGAACAGCGGCACCGGCGGAGTACGCGCCGCTGCGTTTGCCGGTGTTCTGGTAAACATCGATCCAGCGGTGGTCAAAGCCCTCCTTCAGAATGGCCCGATAGTCCTCCCCCAAAGGGGCCAGGGCTTCGTAAACTGTCTGCTTCGCCTCCGCAAAGGGAATGCTCCGGTTCACATCCGGCACCAGGGGCGTATAGATGTCATAGAAGTGCAGCTCCTCCACCCCAAGCAGCTTCTTCCGCAGCCGGACATAGCGGTGCATTTTGTCCAGATTCCGGTGAACCGCCTCGATCAGATTGTCATAGACGGAAACCGGAACATTGGTGGCGTCCAGGGACGCTTCCCGGGTGCTGGGATAGTGTCTGGCATCGGCAAAAAATTTCAGCTGCTTATTCTGGGCGTTCAGCAATGCCGCGGCGGTGTTTTGAAAGCCCGCCAGGGTGTCATAAAGGTTTTCATAGGCGCTTCTGCGCAGTTCCCGGTCAGCGCTTTCCTCCAACGTAACGAAGGTACCCTGGGTCAAGGGGTGGCGCCCTCCCTGGGCATCCACAGCGTCGGGAAAAGAAACATCCGCGTCGGCAAATGCGCCATAAATCGTGTCCGGCGCCTGCGCCATTTCCCCGGCGGCGGCCAAAAGCTTTTCCTCTGCGGCGGACAGGGTATGCGCCTTCCGGCGGCGCAGATCCGTCAGATAGCGGCGGTAGCGCTCCAACGCCGGACAGGCGGCATAGAACCCTTCCAGTGTTTCGTCGGACAGCGCCATAATCTCCGGGGTATCAAAGCTGCACGCGGCACCGAAGGCCACCACAGTGCTGACGAACCGTCCGGACATAGCCTGGCAGGCAGCGTCCCGAGTGTCCTCGTCGGCACGGCGCATGCAGTAATTGCCCAGGCGGTCCGCCTTGACGTTGACCTGCTCCAACCGCTGCAAATACGCACACAGCGTCTGGGCACTGTCCCCAAGGTGTCCCGCATAGGCCGCCAGGGTGTCCCGGTCATCGTTCAGCGTTTCCAGCTCCCGCTCCCAATCCTGGGCGGTGGCGTACAGATCCTCGATGGCCCACTTATCCTCCTGGGGAATTTCCTCCCGGTTTCTGATTTTCGTTTGTTCCATGGTTTCCTCCTGTGATTGCCGGGGCAGGTATCGCCGCCCCATTTGCGTTTTTTCCTATTATACCACGGCGGCAAAAAAAAGCAACGCCCCTTGCAATTCTGCCCAAATTATGCTACAGTAGGCGGCGGTGATGAAAAATGAAGAAAAAGAAGCTCCGTGGCAGCCTAAGCCTGCTGCTGGGAACAACCATCTGGGGCTTTGCCTTTATCGCCCAAAGCGTGGGTATGGACATGATTGGCCCCTTTACCTTTCAAGCGGTGCGCTGCACTTTGGCTGTGCTGTTTCTGATTCCCTGCGCCTTTGTCATGGACATCAGCAAATGCAGCTTCCGGGAATCGGTGGAAAAATGGAAAAGCCCCACGCTGTGGAAGGTGGGTCTGATCTGTGGCTGCGCCCTGTTTGTGGCGGCGAGCCTGCAGCAGATCGGACTTGTCTACACCGATGCAGGAAAGGCAGGCTTTATTACCGCCATGTACATCGTGCTGGTGCCCATTCTGGGCCTGTTCCTGGGCCGCAAGCCCCCCAAAGCCGCCGTGTTCAGCGTGATTTTGGCGGTGGTGGGGCTGTACCTGCTCAGCTGCATGGGCGCCTCCGGGATCAACAAGGGCGACCTGTTCCTGATGGGCTGCGCCCTGGCCTTCGCGGTGCAGATCAACTGCATTGACCGGCTGGCGGGAGACCTGGATGGTCTGCGGCTGAACTGCATTCAGAGCCTGGTGGTGGCGGCGCTGTCGGTGCCCTTTATGGCCTTGACAGAAACCGTGGTGGTGGCGGACATTCTTGCCTGCTGGGCGCCGTTGTGCTTCGCGGGTATATTGTCCATGGGCGTTGCCTACTCCTTGCAGATCATCGGGCAGAAGGATCTGGAACCCACCGCTGCCTCTCTGATCATGAGCCTGGAATCCGTATTCGCCGCCTTGGGCGGCTGGCTGATCCTCCACGAGACCATGACCGGCTGGGAGTTGTTCGGCTGCTGCCTGGTGTTCGCCGCCGTGATCCTATCTCAGCTTCCGGAGGGATTCTTGAAACGGATCGCTGGAAAACGGTAATGCATACAGATAATTCCCCAGCCGATAGGACGGTATCCGTAAAACAGTGAATCCTCCGTATGGTCACGACCATACGGAGGATTTGTTCATACCTAATCTTCAAACGCCTTTTCGTTCCTAAAGAGGTTTTGATGCTGGCTCAACTCCACGACAAACCGGAAGTTGTCTCTCAGTTTATAAACCGAATAACTTGATTATCGATATCAACTGTTGCCTCAACACCAAAAGGAATGATACAACGTGGCTGTGCATGTCCAATATTGACATTGCACACTATGGGCAAACTCGGATGATCGATTACTTCTACCAGTATTTGTTTATATTCCTGCGCATAAGTTCCATCCATCGGCTTGCCTATAAGAACACCTGAAATCACATCAAAAATGCCGGCTTCTTTTAGCGCAACGACTGCTTTCCTGTATTTTTGAGGAGACATCTTTTCTTCACTGGATTCTAACAGAAGAATC
>CAYYGF010000141.1:0-1875 GCA_964471315.1 uncultured Oscillospiraceae bacterium
GGCGCAGCGCCTGTAGGTAGGGGGAAAAAGCCACGTTTTCCGCACCATAGGTCAGCTGAAGGTCGTATTCCAGCGGCAGCCAGGAGGCAATGTCCGCCTCGTTATGTTGAATCACCGCCTCTAACCTGTCCAGGGCTTTGTAAAGCTTTGCCTCCAGCGTCTGCTGGGCGTTCATTTCCCCCAGCAGGGCGGTAAACTCCCCCCGAGTCGGCTCCGGCAGAGTCTGGACCCAGCTGTCCAGCACCGCGTCCTCCTTCTGCGTGTCGGCGGCAGTTTTGTCGAAGGCGGGGATATCCCCGGTAAAGGCCTCCCCCAAGTCGTGGATCAAGCACATCCGAATCACTCTGTCCCTGTCCGCCTCGGGAAATTCCGGCCCCACCAGCATAGCCATCAGCGCCAGGCGCCAGGAATGCTCCGCCACACTCTCCCGGCGGCCGGAGGAGGTATCGCTGTGCCGGGTGTTGCATTTCAGCTTTTCCGCCACGGACAAAATATCCAACAATTCTTCCGGTTTCATATTCACTCCCGATAAAACACGAGGCCGATGTTTCCATCGGCCTCAAAAATTTCTCAAGAAAGCACCAGCTTGTCGTCCACTTCCGTGGAGCCGGAGGCCTGGCTGAACAGGTTCAGCAGCTGCTCCACCGTCAGATTCTTCTTCTCCTCACCGGAGACATCCACCGCGATATTGCCGTCATACATCATAATCAGCCGGTTTCCATAGGCAATGGCGTCACGCATGTTGTGGGTAATCATCAGCGTGGTCAGATTGTTCTTTTCCACAATCCGCTGGGTCGCCTCCAGTACCTTGGCGGCGGTCTTGGGATCCAGGGCTGCGGTGTGCTCATCCAGTAGCAGCAGCTTGGGCCGCTGCAAGGTCGCCATCAGCAATGTCAGCGCCTGGCGCTGGCCGCCGGAGAGCAGGCCTACCTTGGCGGTCATGCGGTTTTCTAGCCCTAAGCCCAGAATTTTCAGCTGCTCCTGGTAGGACTCCCGCTCGGCCCTGGTAATACCGGGACGGAGGGTTCGGGTCTTGCCCCGGCGGGCGGCCAGAGCCAGATTCTCCTCGATCTGCATGGTCGCGGCGGTGCCCATCATGGGATCCTGGAACACCCGGCCAATGTAGGCAGCACGCTTATATTCCGGCAAAGCGGTGACATTGACACCATCGATGGAAATGGTGCCGGAATCCACACCGAATACGCCTGCGATGGCGTTCAGCATGGTGGACTTGCCCGCGCCGTTACCGCCGATGACCGTGACAAAGTCTCCCTCCCGCATTTCCAGGTTTAGACTCCGGAGGGCGACCTTTTCATTGACGGTACCGGGGTTGAAGGTTTTCCAAACATTTTCCAATTTAAGCATGCTGGCTCTCCTTTCCCGTCTTTTTGTGGAACATCTGGCTCTTCCAGTAGGGGATGGCCAGGAACAGCGCCACCACCAGGGCGGTGAGCAGCTTCAAATCGTTGGTATTGAGGCCCAGCTGGAGGACGATCTGGATGACGATATAGTAAATCACCGCGCCGCACACCACAGAAACCAGCTTCAGGGCAAAGTTGCGGAACACCCGGCTCAGCAGGACTTCGCCGATAATCACCGCAGCCAGGCCAATGACGATGGCGCCCCGGCCCATATTGACATCCACAGCGCCTTGATACTGGGCCAGCAGACCGCCGGACAGGGCCACCATGCCGTTGGACAGCATCAAGCCGAAGGTGATGGTGGACTTGGTGTTGATGCCCTGAGCGCGGGCCATGTGCTGGTTGGCGCCGGTGGCCCGGAGGGAGCTGCCATATTCGGTTCCAAAGAACCAGTACAGCAGACCGATCAGCACCGCCAGAACCAGAACCACCAGTGGGATGGGGTTATTCAGCG
>CAYYGF010000141.1:1885-3533 GCA_964471315.1 uncultured Oscillospiraceae bacterium
CTCCCGGACATAGCGCTGGGATACCAGCAGGTCATATTTGTCCACACCGACGGGGGTATTGGCCTTGCCGGACATGATCCGCAGATTCACAGAATACAGCGCCAGCTGGGTCAGAATGCCTGCCAGAATGGCAGGGATGCCGCAGCGGGTGTGCAGCAGGCCCGTACACAGTCCAGCCAGGATACCAGCCAAAAAGGCGCACAGCAGGGCAAGCCAGGGATTGCAACCGGCGCGCATCAGAATGACGCAAACCGCGCCGCCGGTGGCCAGAGAACCGTCCACCGTCAAGTCGGCCACATCCAGAATCCGGTAGGTGATGTAGACACCGATGGCCATAATACCCCAGAGCATTCCCTGGGACACGGCGCCGGGCATGGCATTCAGCAGGGATTGGAAGAAATTCATATCTGGATACCTCAATTCCATGTCGTGATAACACCAAGACAGGACAGGGTTATCCACCCTGCCCTGTCTGAAGTTTTGGGAACCCTTACGCCATCGGCTCGTAGCCGTCGGGGACAGTGACGCCCAGCGCCTCGCAGTTGGCGGCGTTGTACATCTTGGTCACCTTGGGGGCGTACTCAACAGGCATCTGGGAGATGTCCGCTTCGCCGGTCAGGATCTTGGCAGCCATCAAGCCGGTGGCATAGCCAATGTCATAGTAGCTGATGGACAGAGTCGCCACACCGCAGCCGCCGCAGATGCCGCTCTCGCCAGCCACAACCGGAACGCCCTCGGGCAGAACCACGTTGGCGATGGCCTCGGTGTTGGAGGCGGCGGTGTTGTCGGTGGGAATGTAGATCACGTCGGACTCGCAGGCGGCCAGAGTCACGGAGGCGACATCATTGGTATCGGTGAAGGCGTAGGGTACAGCGGTCAGACCCATCTCGGTCAGATACTTGGTCATCTCGTCCACCTGGTACTGGGAATTGGCCTCAGCAGAGCAGTACAGCAGGCCCACGGTCTTGGCATCGGGGAACAGCTCCTGAATCATGGAGGCCTGCTCATTCAAGGGCGCCAAGTCGGAGGTGCCGGAGATGTTACCGCCAACGGTGCCGGTCCAGTTGTCCAACTCCAGGGCAGTGGCGTAGTCAGTAACGGAGGTGCCCAGAATGGGGATCTCGGCAGTGGCGGCAGCAGCAGCCTGGAGGGCGGGGGTGGCGTTGGCCATGATGAGGTCAACCTTGCTGGAAACAAAGCCATTGACAATGGTGGTGCAGCTGGCAGGCTCGCCGGAGGCGTTCTGCTCCTGGAAGGTCACCTGGTCACCCAGCTTCTCGGTCAGAGCGTCCTTAAAGCCCTGGGTCGCGGCGTCCAGCGCTTCATGCTGAACCAGCTGGCAGATGCCGACCACGTAGCTTTCCGCAGCGGCGGAGGTGGAGGAACCACAGGCAGCCAGAGACAGCAGCATCATGGCAACCAGGGCAATGGCCAAAATCTTTTTCATACTTTTTCTCTCCTTCATATCGTTTCCGCGCACATTTGTTTCTGCGAGGAACACTGGATGGCACTTACTATAACACTCCCCCTTTTTCCTGTCAACCAAAATTTATCAATCTATCTTATACATTTAAATTTTAAATGCTGGCGGCCAAAAAAGATGGCAGCCCCGCTTTTGCGGGGCTGCCTCGATCAAAATCCAGATTAT
>CAYYGF010000141.1:3543-5688 GCA_964471315.1 uncultured Oscillospiraceae bacterium
GCTGGTATGGAGCAGCTCGTGGGTCTTGTCCTTGAAGCAGCCATTGTAGAATACATCCATCAAGGGGTTCTCATGGGGCTTTTTAATGACCATGTCACTGTCGGAATCGTACAGGCCCTTTCTCCGGGTCTCCACACGGGTAGCCTTGGTGCCGTAAATCGGCTGACCGCCGCCCATGACACAGCCGCCGGGACAGGCCATGACCTCGATGAAGTGGTAGTTCTTCTCCCCGGACTTCACGGAATCCAGCACCTTCCGGGCGTTGGCCAGACCGGAAGCCACGCAGATATTCACATCCATTCCCTTGTAAGGCACCGTGAACTCCCGGATGCCTTCCCTGCCCCGGACGCCGCACTCGGCGATTGCCTCCAGAGAGGGGGTATCCTCCCCATTGGACAGCCGGCGCAGAACCGCCTCGGTAACACCGCCGGTGGTTCCAAAAATCACACCGCCGCCGGAACCGATGCCGAAGGGCATGTCGCAGGCTTCACTGGGCAATGTCTCAAAATTGATGCCGTGGGCATCGATCATACGGATCAGCTCGGTGGTGGTCAAGACTACGTCAGTGTCCTTTTCACCGTAGGTATGGTAATCCACGCGCTGGGCCTCCATCTTCTTGGCGGTGCAGGGCATGATGGAGACAACCTTTGTCTTTTTGCCCTTGGCATTGGCCTCATCCCGGTAATACTCCTTCAGAACGGCGGAGAACATACCCTGGGGAGACCGGCAGGTGGAGACATTGGGCTTGAATTCGGGATACTCATTCTCGACAAACTTGACCCAGGCGGGGCAGCAGGAGGTCAGCAGGGGCAGGGTGCCGCCATTGGCAACCCGATCCAAGAACTCGGCGGATTCCTCCATGATGGTCAGGTCTGCGGAATAAATGGTATCAAAGACCTCGTCAAAGCCCATGCGATGCAGAGCCGCCACGATCTTGCCGATGGAATTCTCGCCCTTGGGCAGGCCGAAGGCCTCGCTGACAGCCACACGGACGGCAGGCGCAATCTGCACAACCACCCGGGTGTTCTTGTCGCCCAGAGCCTGCCAGACCTCCGTCATATTGTGATGGATGGTCAGCGCGCCGGTGGGGCAGACCACCCGGCACTGACCGCAGCTGACGCAGTTGGTCTGGGCCATGGGACGGTTAAAGGCGGTGGTGACAATGGCGTCTGTGCCTCGGTGGGCAAAGCCCAGCACGCCGATTCCCTGCAGTTCGCTGCAGGCACGGACACAGTTGCCGCACAGAACGCACTTGTTGGGATCCCGGACGATGGAGGGGGAAGAGAAGTCAACGGGCTGAATTTCCCGGTGGTTTTCAAACCGGACCTGGTTCACACCCAGCTGGTAAGCCAGCTTTTGCAGCTTGCACTTGCCGTGCTTGTCACAGGTGGTGCAGTCCCGGCAGTGGGCCGCCAGCAGCAGCTCCACGATGAGCTTGCGGTGCTTGCGCAGCCGCTCGGTGTGGGTATAGATCACCATGCCGTCCCGAGGCTCCTCGGAGCAGGAAGCGAAGCACCGGCCCCGGTCATCCTCCACGGTACACAGGCGGCAGGCGCCGAACACGCTAAGCTCCGGCTGGTAGCACAAGGTGGGAACCTCAATGCCCGCGTTGCGGATGATGGTCAGGATATTTTTCTCGTTGGTAAACTCGTATTTTTTGCCATTGATCGTAATGGTACCCATTGTATCCCCTCCTTATGCTTCCACATAGATGGCATCGAAGGCGCAGTTCTCCTTACAGGCGCCGCACTTGATGCACTTGTCGGAATCGATGGTATAGGGCTTCTTGACCACGCCGGAGATGGCGTTGACCGGGCAGTTCCGGGCGCACTTGGAGCAGCCCTTGCAGAACGCGGGATTGATGACATACCGGCGCAGAGCGGTGCAGGCCTTGGCCCGGCACTTCTTGTCCACGATATGCTCGATGTACTCGTCCCGGAAGGCCTTCAGCGTGGACAGCACCGGCAGCGGGGCGGACTTGCCCAGGCCGCATAGAGCCATGGTCTGAACCATGGTCGCCAGCTCCTCCAGGGTGTCCAGATCCTCCAGCTTGCCCTGACCGTTTACGATGCGCTCCAGAATCTCCAGCATCCGCTTGGTGCCCTCCCGGCAGGGGGTGCACTTGCCGCAGGATTCCCGCTGGGT
>CAYYGF010000142.1:0-5654 GCA_964471315.1 uncultured Oscillospiraceae bacterium
TTCAGCACACTGTTGCAGCCCACTTCCACGTAATCTCCCAGCATGGCGCCGAACTTTTTCAGCCCGGTGGGGATCAGCTCTTCCCCATTCTTCACCACCACCAGGGTCTTGTCGGACTTGACATTGGATGTCAAGCTGCCCGCGCCCATATGGGATTTGTAGCCCAGAATGCTGTCTCCCACATAATTATAGTGAGGCACCTGGACATTGTCGAACAGGATCACGTTTTTCAGCTCCACGGAGTTGCCCACCACGCAGTTCTCGCCCACCAGGGCAGAGCCGCGGATGAAGGCACAGTGCCGAACCTCCGTTCCAGGGCCGATGATACAAGGCGCACCCAAATACGCGCTCGGCGCCACCGTGGCAGTCTTATGTACCCAGACGGTGGGGCTGACCTCCACATAATCTTCTCCCAGAGTCGGCCCCAGGGAAAGGATCAGCGCCTTAATTCCCCCCAGCGCCTGCCAGGGATAGGTAAAATCGGACAAATACCGTCCCGCCAGAGAGTGGGACAAGTCATACAGTTCCTTGGTTTTCAACATGAAATTTCCTCCTTTGGCGTCTTACGCGCCAGGACTTGGATTTGTCTACTATACACCTGCCAGAAGCGGTTGTCAACCGTATAATTCCAATTTGTATAAAATTCAACAATAGATTTTGCATTTTCAACAAAACAGGTGCAAAAATGGAGCCGCCACTGGCAGCTCCTGTCAAAATTTACGCTCTTTTCTGTTCGACCAACGCCGCAATCTGTCTCAGATCCTCCTGGGTAATGTCCTCACGCCGCAGCAGCGCCTCAAACAGTCCCACGATATTGGGCTTGTGCCGATGGCTGAAAATCGTCTCCGCGAAATACTCTTCCCTGGTCAATGTAGGAGAAAAGACTCTACCATAGGTTTTGCTCCGCTTCACCAATCCCGCCTCCTGAATGGCCCCTTTTTGAAGCAGGCCGTTCAGAAGAATATGCACCGAGCTATCCTTCCAGGTTTTTTCCTCGGATCGTTCCAGCAGATCCGAACGGGACAAAGGCTTGTCCTCGTTCCAGAGGACATCCATAATTTCCATTTCGCTTTTCGTAAGTTCCATCCGCACACCTCCTTGATAATGCACATGTTGACATTATAAAGCGCTTTACAGTTTTTGTCAATTCTGTAATAAGGAAAATTAAAAAAATTATTCCATCATTTTCCGATGATGTCGGTTATCAATTGGTGATATCAAAACATTTATAAAAAAAGTTAAGGAAAATTTTTCCTTTTCCACCATTCTATTCTCCCAGCAGTGTCTTCTCCAGCATCGTCTGAATGGCCTCCTTATCCGGCACCAGAACCGCCATGCCGTCGATGGTCTGATCCGTATACGTCCCTGGAGCAGGAACATGCTGGCTGACGATTTCCGCGCTTCCCAGCATCGGCGCCAACTCTGCCGCCAGCATCAGACGCTTCATGTTTCCCAGGTCGGTATCCAGCATCGGCAGCACCTGCTTCAGCAGCGACACCATGGTTCCCGCGCCGCTGCCGCGGTAGGCGCTGAGCAGGGCGCTCATCACCTTGCGCTGACGGTTTGTTCGGCTGAAATCCCCATCCGCGTCCAGTTTGCGAATCCGGGAATACATCAATGCCTGTTCGCCGGCCAGACGCTGCCACCCGGCGGTCAGGCTGCTGCCAGTCTCCTCATTGATGAAATCCGCCTCGTCCTGCCTTAGCTCCAGCTCCACGCCCCCCAGCAGGTCAATGATCTCCGCGAAACGATCAAAATCCACCTCCACATTGCCGTCGATGTGCAGGCCAAAGTTCTCCTCCAGGGTCTTGTCCAGCAGCTCCATCCCTCCGGCAGCATAGGCCGCGTTGATCCGGTTCGCGCCATGGCCGGGAATGGTGACATAGAGATCCCGCAGGAAAGAGGTCATGATTACCTGTTGGGTTTTCTTATTGAAGGTACACAGAATCATGGAGTCGGAACGGGCCCGCTCCTCCCCTTCCCGGCGATCCTGACCGATGAGCAGAATGTTGACCACGTGGCTGCCCCGGCCGCCAATCTGATCGGTTTTTCCCAGGCTCAGCTCCGGCAGCTCCCAGTCCAGCTTGGACAAGCCCTCCTCCAAAGAGGGCAACATCCCCATCTGGGCCTGGAAATACACCGTCGCTCCCACCATCACCGTTAGGACGAGTCCCAGCATCAAGCACAGCAGCTTCATGGCAGACCGTGCCGGAGAGGATCTTCTTTTTCGTTTCATAGCGCAAGCCTCCTGTCAGCGGCAAACAAGCATCCTTCTTTTCGGCAGCCGATATTCCAGCATATGCTCTGGAACGCAGATTATCCCTCGCCGCCTCGATTGCATATCAGTATAGCACAGGCGAGCTGTTTTATCAATTCACCCAGTGCGTTGTTTTTCACAAGAAATGCGGGGGAAGCCAGGCATTCCGGTTTCCCCCGCTGTTTGGTATTATTTCGGTCAGCCGCCGTTCCTTCCACCGAAGAACCAGTTAAACCAGTCGTTATAGTCGCCTTCGCTGGGCATGCTGGAGTCCGAGGGTTCGGAGTTGGGCGTGGTGGCAATCGTGGTCTCCTGGGGTTTCTCGTCCAGGGTGATGTCCAGGGTCATCTCCTTGCCGCTGCGGATCAATGTCACAGTGGTGGTATCACCGGCCTTGAAGTTCCGCAGAGCCCGGGTCAGATCGGTGATATTGCTAACCTTGTTTCCGCCCAGGTCAATGACGATATCCTTAGGCTGGATACCCGCCCGATCCGCAGCGCCGCCCTTGACCACGTCCACGATATACGCGCCGGTGGGCAGGCCGAATTTCGCGGCGGATTCCGCGTCGGTGTTTTCCACCGTCACGCCCATGTACGCGCCGGTAACATAGCCGTAGTTGATCAGATCCTCCACAATGGGCTTCACATCGTCAATGGGAATGGCAAAGCCGATTCCCTCAATGGACGCGCCGGAAGTGGTGGTGCCGGAATACTTGGCGGTGGTGATGCCGATGACCTCGCCGTTCATATTAAACAGAGGGCCGCCGGAATTGCCGGGATTGATGGCACAGTCGGTCTGGATCATGCTGATGATGGCGTTGTCCGTGGTCACCTCCCGGTTCATGCCGCTGACATAGCCGACGGTCTGCGTGGAAGCCAGGGTGCCCAGGGGGTTGCCGATGGCCGCCACCATATCGCCGATGTTCAGAGCGCTGCTGCTGCCGATGGTCACAGGCCGCAGGCCCTCCGCCTCAACCTTCAAAACCGCGATATCATTGGTGGCGTCATAACCCACGATCTCGGCAGGATATTCCGTGCTGTCGTAGGTAATCACCTTCACATTGGTGGCGTTCTGCACCACATGGTAATTGGTCACCACATAGCCTTCTGCCGACCAGACAAAGCCGGAACCGGAGGACATACCCTGGCTGGTGCCATAGATGCTGGTGGCCTGGACGGTGCTGGAAATGGCCACAACGCTGTCCACATTGCCGGAATACAACTGACTGGGGGTTAGGCCGCTGCCGCTGGCGGGCAGGGTCTGGATTGTATTCTTGGACGTGTTGGCGCTGTCAATCTGCTTTTGCAGCTGCTCGATTTTTTCGGTGAACTCCTTCTCCGTCTGGGCACTGCGCGCTTCCCAGCGGGCGTTGACCGTGGAAGCGGTAATCAAGCAGCCGCCAGCCACCAGCACTACCGCCAACAAGCAGGCGATTAAGCCCTTCCAAATCGGCTTGCGGGGCTTGTGCTCCCGGTGGGGCTTCTGAGGCGGCTGATTCTGAGGCTGATAGTGGTATTCCTGCTGAGGCTGATCCATCACATAAGGAGAATTGGCATAGGGAGATTCCTTCCGTCCGGAGCCTGTGCCGTGATATGCGCCGGAGACTTCCTCGGGCTGCGACGGGGTTTCCTGGAGTTCGGGGTCTGGGGTTTGGTATTCGTCATTTTCATAGGTGTCCATCGTAAATTCCTCCTAACTTTTTCTAAATGAAATCTTACCGCGAAGATATGAAAAAATTGTGTACCGCCCGGGAACGAACTATAAATATTGACACTATGATAGTCTTTTTCTGCGACTTCGTCAAGAAAAAATCGCGGCAGCGGAAAGCTGCCGCGAAAAAAGTCTGGCCGGATTACTTCTTGCGGAAGGATTTGCAGTCGGTGCACTGATCCACCGTGGGATTGGTTTCGTGGGTGCCCACCAGGATGCGATCCAGGGAGCAGTAGTTCTCATTCTCGCAATGATGGGCGCACTGCTGGACGGTGCATTCGATACATTTGTTGGCATGACAGTTCATTGTTCTTCCTCCTTTGATTTGAATTCGGGTATAGTATGGCGCAGAGAAAGAAAAGTATGCTGGAAAAGGTTTCCAGGATTGCTTTTTCCCTACAGATGTGGTATTTTGAAAAAAATAAAAAATAAGGAGAGGTTTCTATGGCAAAAATTGCTCCCTCTATTTTATCCGCGGACTTTGCCAACCTGGAGCGGGACATCCACGACATCGAAAAAAACGGCGCCGACTGGGTGCATGTGGACGTGATGGACGGCAGGTTCGTGCCCAATATCTCCATCGGCATCCCCGTGGTACAGGCCATCCGCCCGGTGACGGATCTGCCCCTGGACGTCCATCTGATGATCGACCGGCCCATCCGGTATGTGGAGCAGTTCATCAAGGCTGGCGCGGACTGGCTGACCATCCATGTGGAGGCCGACCAGCCCCAGAACACCCTGGAAGCCCTGGACAAGATCCACGCCCTGGGCTGTAAGGCCGCCATTTCCCTGAAGCCCAAGACGCCTGCGGAGGCCGCCATTCCCCACCTCGCCAAGTGTGACATGATCCTGGTGATGACTGTGGAGCCGGGCTTCGGCGGACAGAAATTCATGGCGGACATGATGCCCAAGATCCGCAAGCTCCGGGAAATGCTGGACGAAGTCAATCCCAGTTGCCTGATTGAGGTGGACGGCGGCGTGGACGCCAACACCTGCACCGTCTGCAAGGAAAGCGGCGCGGAGGTCCTGGTGGCAGGCTCTGCTTACTTCAAAGCTTCTGACCGGGCTGCGTTTGTGAAAACCGTTCAAGCGTAATACAGCAAAAGGCTCCCGCTTGGCGGGAGCCTTACTTTCTTTTCTGTGGAAATGGGAGATTCTTGGGGAAACCCAAAAGATAGTCTGCGGAAACGCCAAAAAAAGTGCAAAGGGCTTTCAAATCCTCCAGGCTGGGTTCATAGCGGTCATTCTCCAGGTAGGAGACCTTGCGCTGGGTCATATGAATCGCCTGACCCAACTGCGTTTGATTTAGTTCTTTCTCTTCCCGTAAAAGCCGGATCTTTTCTCCCAGCGTCAGTTCCATGTTATCACCACCCATCGTCTATTTCCGCTTACGCAGCTTCATTTTACCCCAAAACGCAGCGGAAGGCAATTCCCTTTACTGATATTTTTATATCGATTTTCCGCTGAATGGGAATTGACAATTGACCTTCCAGACTGTATAATATATCTGGAAAATCCCGGTTTTCCAACCCGAAAATCCAAAGGCGAAAAAACGTCTTTTGAAAGAAAGGAAAATTGCCATGATTTATAGTGCAGAAGTACAGAACATGTGCTCCGTGGCCAAGGGCGCCTATCACGGCCCCGCTCCCATTCCCGAAGAGGGCAAGTGGGTTCAGGCCAAGGAAAT
>CAYYGF010000143.1:0-5621 GCA_964471315.1 uncultured Oscillospiraceae bacterium
GCATTATACACACCGGGAAAAGCAGATGCAGTCGAAGCGGGCATGGAAAAACCGCGGCACCCGAAAGTGCCGCGGTCTGCGTTTATTCGCTCAAAAACTCCGGCTGTACATGCATGACCTCACGCTGATACACGGAAATGCCTCTGGCCAGAACATCCATGGCCCGTTCCAGATCCTCCTGCTTCAGCACATAGGCGATTCGCACCTCGTTAATGCCCTTGCCGGGGGTCTCGTAGAAGGGAGCGCCGGGGGCGAACATCACGGTATCGCCGTGATCGTTGAATTTTTCCAGCAGCCATCTCTGGAACTTGTCCGCATCATCCACCGGCAGGCTGGCCATCAAGTAGAACGCGCCCATGGGCACCTCCACAACCACGCCGGGGATCATGCGCAGCTTGCGGATGACGGTGTCCCGGCGGCGCTGGTACTCCGCCTTACATTTACGGAAGAAAGCACTGTCTACGCTGTATAGAGCCGCCGCGCCCAGCTGGTCGATGGTAGCCACCGCCAGACGGGACTGGCAGAATTTGAGAATCGCAGCCTGCAGTTCCTTGTTCCGGGTGACGACGCAGCCCACCCGGGCGCCGCAGGCGGAGAACCGCTTGGAAACAGAGTCAATGATGACCAGATTTTCATCGATGTCCCGGAACCGGGCCATGGTGGGCACGCCGAATTTGTCGTCATAGCAGAATTCCCGATAGACCTCGTCGCAGATCAGGAACAGATTGTGCTCCTTTGCGATGTCGGCGATCATGCGCATTTCCTCCTGATCCAGAACAACGCCGGTGGGGTTGCCGGGGTTGGTGATCAGAATGGCGCGGGTATTCTTGGTGATTAGGCTCTCGATCCGTTCCCGCTGGGCATAGCGGTAGCCTTCCCAGGGATTGGTGGGCAGGGCGCGGATAACGCCGCCGGCGGCGTGGACAAAGGTGGTGTAATTGGGATAGTAAGGCTCGGGAATGATGACCTCGGTGTAGGGATCCAGAATGCTCAAGCACGTCAGTAGCAGCGCCTCGCTGCCGCCGGTGGTGATAAGCACATCGTTGGGCTCCAAATCCACGTCCAGGGTCTTGTAATAGCTGCGCACAGCATCGATCAGAACGGGCATACCGGGTGAGGCCTCATAGGCCAGGGTGTGGGCGCTGAAATCCCGCACAGTGTCATAGAACGCTTGAGGGGTGGGCAGATCGGGCTGGCCGATATTCAAATGATAGATTTTCTTGCCCGCTTTTTCAGCCGCAACGGCCAGGGGATGGAATTTCCGCATGGGAGAAGGCTCACAGCGGTTCGCGTTAATGGAAATCTGCATAGTAACCTCCGCTGGCACGGATCGTGCCATTTCATTTAATCCGCAATCCCTAAAAACCATGACCGTGGATAGGTTTAAGGGATGCTTTGTATTCCTTGGTAAGCCGGATCAACTCCGGAGACAGGATGGCCAAAGCGATCAAATTGGGAATGGCCATCAACCCATTCACCGTCTCGGAAAGCAGCCAAACGGTTCCGGTATCCAAAACCGCGCTGACAAGAACCATGATTGTCTGAAAGAAAGCAAAGGGTTTCCCGGTTTGCGGGCCAAACAGGAACTGCGCGCACTGGACGCCATAATAGCCCCAGCCCAATACGGTTGCGATGGCAAAGCAGGATAAGGCCAGCGCCAGCAGAATACCGGTGCTTCTTCCGTACACCGAAGCAAAGGCCCGGGTGGTCAGCTCCGCCCCGGCATCCACGCCGTAGAGAATCGGCACGCCGCTCAAAAGGATCACCAGCGCGGTCAGCGTACAGATGACGATGGTATCCAGAAATACCTCGATAATCCCCATCAAGCCCTGTTCTCCGGGATGCGAGACCTCCGCGGCGGCGTGGGCGATGGACGCGGTTCCCATCCCCGCTTCGTTGGTGAAGACCCCCCGGCTGCATCCGATCCGCAGTGCCTGGAACGCGGAGCCGAGCATTCCGCCGGTTACCGCCCTGGGAGAAATGGCACCTTTCAGAATCGCCGCAAAGGCGGCTGGAATGGCATCCCAACGAAGCAGCAGCACCCCGGCGCACAGGATCATATACCCGCCAGCTGCCAAAGGAACCAGCTTCTGGACAGCCGCGCCGATTTTCCGGGCGCCACCAAAGAGCAGCCTGCCAATCAACACTGCCAGCAGCAATCCGATCAGAAGATTTCCCCAAAAGGTTTCCGGAACGCCAAAAGTATTCAGCATAGCGTTGATGCCCGTGACCACGGCGTTGGTCTGGGCGGCGTTTCCCACCCCAAAGGCGGCGATGACCCCAAACAGGCAGTAGCTCCAGGCCAGCGGATAGTACCGCTGCCCAAGGCCCTGGGTGATGATGTACATGGGGCCGCCAGCCCAGCCTCCCTTTTGGGAGACCCGGTAGCGCACCGCCAGGGTGGCTTCGGCGAATTTTGTGGCCATGCCCAGAATGCCGCAGACCCACATCCAGAAAATTGCCCCCGGGCCGCCAAGACAGATGGCGCCCGCTACCCCAACCAGGTTGCCGGTGCCCACCGTGGCAGCCAAGGCTGTACACAGCGCTTGAAAGGAAGAAACGTTGTCCCCCCTTTGGGGCCGCAATTTCCGGAGAAATTGCCCCAGTGCTTTTGGCAGCAGGACAAGCTGGACGAAGCCCAGGCGCACGGTAAAATACACGCCCACACCCAAAATAAGGATCAGCGCAGGAGCGCCCCAGACGACGGCATTGAGGCTGGATAAAAAATTTGTCATTAAGCCCTCCTAGAATACCACTAATTTGTGGAAATCGCAAGATGAAAGTTGCACAAAGTTCACGCAAACGACAAAAAAAGCGGTTCCCGTTTTGGAAACCGCTTTTGTAGAGCATATTTCGTCTCGCCTAAAGAATGATTATTCCCACTCTGCCCAGATTTCCGGACAGTAGCCCACCGTAGCCTGCTTGCCGTTGCGCACAATGGGGGTTTTCATCAGTGTGGGATCATCGAAAACCTTGTCCTCCTTGGCACGCTTGTCATCCATGTATTTCATCAGCGTAATCTCCGGGGACTTCCCATCCCAGTCGATCAGGTTGTCGATACCGCCCACCGCCCGGAGAACGCTGTCGAATTCCTTGCCGGACATACCGTACCTCACCAGGTCAATGGATTGAAATTTGATCCGGCGCTCCTTGAAATAGCGCTCGGCTTTTTTGGTATCAAAGCACTTCGCTTTTCCGAAAATTTGAATATTCAATAGAATACCTCCTCCAGGCACAGACCTTGGGCCGGGGCGAGAAAACCGGCTTGATCCCGCTTGCCGCCAAACAGCTGGGTCACACTTTCCGGGTCGCGCGCTCCCCTGCCGACTTCTATCAAAGTGCCAGTCAAAATGCGTACCATGTTGTATAGAAATCCATTGCCCGTAAACCGCAGATGTATTTCCGCTCCCTGGCGGCGGATCACGACACTGCGCAGATAGCGTATCGTGGATTTTTTCATCTTGGAATTGCCGCAGAAAGCGGAAAAATCGTGCTCGCCGCACAGAAGTCCGGCGGCTCTCACCATTGCGTCCAGATCCAGCCGTTCCGGCATGACGGCCACATACCGCCGTTCAAAAACACAGGGCGCATCGCTGTTCCAGATCCGATAGAGATAGGTCTTTTCCCGGGCATTCAACCGGGCGTGGAATCGATTTGACACATCCTTGCAGGAGTATATGCCGATGTCCTCCGGCAGATACCTGCGCAGCTGGGACAGAATTTCCCCGGCGGGCATGGTGCTTTCGCAATGAAAATTTGCCACCTGGCCTTTGGCGTGCACACCGGCATCCGTTCGTCCGCTGCCGGTGATTTCGATGGATTCCGACAGAATTCGGGACAGCGCCGTTTCCAGCTTCCCCTGGATGGTGTCCTCCCGCCCGGGCAGCCGCTGCCAGCCCCGGTAGCGGCTGCCGTCATAGCAGATATCAAGCCGCAGATTCCGCATATTCCTCCCATTCCTCTCTGGCCTCCCGCTCGGTATCCGCCGAGAACAGGAACTTGCCGCTCAAATCATAAACCTGTACATGTCCGCCTACATACCGCATCTGATACATGTTCATCAACCTTCCTTTTGCTTGGTGATGACAGTATATCAGCTTAACAGTCCAATAAAACGGACTTTATGAACTGGAAATGCTTTTTTGTGGATCTATTGGGGAAAAAAAACTGGACACACCCCTGCTCCCGTGGTAAAATACCTGGGAATTACGAAAGGATGCGATTCCCATGCAGAGAATGTCCACTGCTCCCAGGATCACCGAAGGCGTAATCTGGAAGCAGCTTCTGCGCTTTTTCTTCCCCATTCTGCTGGGCACCTTTTTCCAGCAGCTTTATAACACGGTGGATACCATCATTGTGGGACGGTATGTGGGCACCCAGGCCCTGGCAGCTGTGGGCGCCACGTCCGCGCTGATCAGCCTGTTCAATGGCTTCTTCATTGGTTTGAGCACCGGCGCTACGGTGCTGCTGTCCCAGTTTTACGGAGGCGGCAACCGGGCGGGCGCCCGGGATGCCCTGCACACCGGCGTGGCTTTGTCCTGTGTGCTCGGGCTGCTGGTCACCGTCCTGGGAGTTTCCGCCGCCCCGGCGCTTCTGCGGCTCATGGGAACGCCGGAGGATTGCATGGCGGATGCCCAGCGCTACATTCGCATCTATTTTTCCGGGGCGCTGGCATCCATGATCTACAATATGGGCTCCGGCATCTTGCGGGCCATGGGAGATTCCCGGCGGCCGCTGATCTTCCTGGCCATTGCCAGCGCTGTGAATATTGTCATGGACTTACTGTGTGTGGTCAGCTGGAAGCTGGGTGTCGCTGGCGCGGCGATTGCCACCATTACCGCCCAGGGAATCAGTGCCGCGCTGGTGCTTTGGGTGCTGGTAAGACTGCCCCGGGACATTCGTCTGCGCCCCCGGCTGCTGCGGCTGGATCCAAAGCTGATGGGAAGGATCCTGTATGTGGGCATTCCGGCTGGCTTGCAGTTTGTGACCTTTGATCTGGCAAATGTTTTGATCCAGTCCTGCATCAATTCCTTCGGCGCGGTGGTGGTTGCCGCGTGGACAGCCTACGGAAAAACCGACGCCATGACCTGGCAGATTTCCGGCGCCTTTGGCGTTTCCATCACCACCTTCGTGGGACAGAATTTTGGTGCCCAGAAGTATGGACGGATCCGGCAGAGCGTCCGGGTCTGTATGGGCATGAGCGTGGCCCTGGTTGGGGCGGTCAGTGCGCTGGAGCTGTATTTCCGCGGCTTCATCCTGGGCATTTATACCACGGATCCGGAGGTGATTCGGGTGGGAGCCTTTGTGATGGGCTGCATAGTTCCGTTTAACGTGGTGTTTATGCCGGTGGAGGTGTTCGCGGGAGCCATGCGGGGCACCGGGTATTCCTTGATGCCCACAGCCATCACCTGCACCTGTGTGTGCCTGTTCCGGGTGATTTGGATTCTACTTGTGGTCAACCGGTGGCATCAGCTGGGGCTGCTCCTCATGGCTTACCCAGTCAGCTGGTGTCTGTGCGCCGGGGTGTTTACCATTGCCTATCTCCGGGGAACCTGGCTGCACAAGCGCATTGCCCAAATTGGCATGGAGCCGGAGCTGCGGTAATTGCTTTGGCGCGGAAG
>CAYYGF010000144.1:0-5434 GCA_964471315.1 uncultured Oscillospiraceae bacterium
CCGACGGCAACTGCGTGGAGACGGTGCTGATGCGCTATCACTACGGCAATACCGTGTGCATTTCCACCGAGGTGGGCTGCCGGATGGGCTGCGCCTTCTGCGCCTCCACCATCGGCGGGCTGGTGCGGCGGCTGGAACCCTATGAAATGCTGGATGAGGTTCTGTTTACCCAGGTGGATTCCGGATTGCCGGTTTCCCATATTGTGCTGATGGGCATCGGGGAGCCGCTGGATAATTTTGACAATGTGATGCGGTTCCTGGAACTGGTGAACAGTGAGGAGGGCATGAATATCTCCATGCGCCACATCAGCCTCAGCACCTGCGGCCTGGTGCCGAAGATCGACGAGCTGGCCAAGCGCAAATTGCAGCTGACCCTGTCGGTGTCCCTCCACGCCCCCAACGACACCATCCGCAATCAGATCATGCCGGTGAACAAGGCCTATCCCAGCGAAGAACTGCTGGATGCCTGCCGCCGCTATTACGCGGCCACCAACCGGCGGATCTCCTTTGAGTACGCCATGATCCAAGGGGTCAATGATTCCCAGGAGAATGCCAAAGAGCTGCTGCGGCGCTTAAAAGGCCTGCCCGCCCACTTTAATCTGATCCCGCTGAACCATGTGGAGGAAAGCCCCTTGAAGCCCAGCACTCGGGCAGCGGTGGCGGCGTTCCAGAAAACCCTAGAAAGCGGCGGCGTTACGGCTACCGTCCGCCGTACCCTGGGCGGGGACATTGATGCCTCCTGCGGACAGCTGCGGCGAAACTATACAAAAGAGCAAGGGTAAGCGAAAAAACGCACAAGAACAGAGAGGAGAGCCACGCCTATGCAATTCTGGGGATTGACTGACCCCGGCTGTGTCCGAAAACAGAATCAAGACGCCTACCGAATGGAGCGCCTTGACCGCAACAACCTGCTGTGTGTTGTCTGCGACGGCATGGGCGGCGCGAAGTCCGGCAATGTTGCCAGCACGCTGGCTTCGGAGGTTTTTACGGAGGAGATCCGCCGGTGCTGGACACCGGATATGGATCAGGACAAAATCGACCAGATGCTGCGCAGCGCGGTGAAACTGGCGAATTTTACGGTATACGACCAGGCGGCCCAATTTGAGGAATTCGACGGCATGGGTACGACGCTGGTTGCGGCGCTGGTTCGGGGAAAGAAGGTTACTGTGGTGAATGTGGGCGACAGCCGGGCCTACGGCATCGACCGCAGCGGAATCCAGCAGATCACCAAGGATCATTCCCTGGTGCAGATGATGGTGGATCGGGGGGATTTGACCCCGGAGGTGGCAAAGACCTATCCGGGCAAAAATTTTATCACCCGGGCCATCGGCACGGAACCGCTGGTGATGTGCGACATTTTCCACCGGGACATGAACAGAGGCAATTTTTTGCTGTTGTGCAGCGATGGCTTGAGCAACTTGATGGACGACCAGGAAATCTTGTTTGAAGTCGTTCACGGCGTGAATAAGCAGCACTGCTGCAAGCGGCTGCTGAACATTGCGAAAAACCGGGGCGCGCCGGACAATGTGACCAGTATTCTTGTTTCGATTTAGACCACCGCAGCGAAAGGAGCAACTTCTGAGTATGGATCAATATATTGGACGGCTGTTGGATAACCGGTACGAGATCTTGGAGGTCATCGGCACCGGGGGCATGGCCGTGGTATATAAAGCGCGCTGCCATCGTCTGAACCGGCTGGTCGCGATCAAAATATTAAAAGACGAATTCGCCATGGACGAGGAATTCCGCCGCCGGTTCCATGCCGAGGGCGAGGCTGTGGCCATGCTGAGCCACCCAAACATCGTTCAGGTGTACGATGTTTCCACCTCGGACAGCGCCAATTACATTGTCATGGAACTGATTGACGGCATTTCCCTCAAGCAGTACATGGAGAAAAAGGGCGTTCTGAACTGGAAGGAAACCCTACATTTTGCCATGCAGATTGCCAAGGCACTGGAGCACGCCCACAGCCGGGGCATCGTCCACCGGGATATCAAGCCCCATAACGTGATGGTGCTGAAAAACGGTTCCGTCAAGGTCATGGACTTCGGCATCGCTCGGGTGATGAATAAGAGCAATACCCTAACAAAGGAGGCGCTGGGCAGCGTTCACTATATCTCTCCGGAGCAGGCCAAGGGCGGTCATACGGATAATCGGTCGGATATCTATTCCCTTAGCGTGGTGATGTATGAGATGATGACCGGGCGGCCGCCCTACGATGGGGAGTCCGCGGTGTCTGTCGCCATCCAGCATATCAACGGCGGTGCGCCTCTGCCTTCCACCTTGAATCCCAACATTCCCAAGGGCTTGGAGCAGATCATTATGAAGGGCATGGCGCTGGACGTGCGGGATCGGTATGTCTCCGCCACGGAAATGCTCCAGGAGATGGAGGAGTTCCGGAAGAACCCCAATATTGTCTTCCAGCATCACTTCCTGGTGGACGATGCGACCCGCACCATCCCCGGCAGCGGTCAGCGCAGAACCACGGCGGAAAAGAAAGCCCAGGCCCAAAACCGGGTAACCACCGACAGCGTCCGCCTGCGCCAGGGGACACCGTCTGCTGCCCAGCGGCATCAGACGGGGAAAGTGCCGTCTGAAACGGATAACGAGAGTATCCGCCGTGCCCAGCAGCGCCGAAAGGCGGAGGAGAAGAAGAAGGAGGAGGAGCGCAGCCGGGTGGCCACAACGGCCATCGTCATTTGCAGCGCTGTGGCAGTGATTGCCATTGTGATCTTCCTAATCGCCCTGTTTAACGGCGCGCTTCTGAACCGGGAGCGGGACTATGTGGATGTTCCCTATTTGGAGGGGGAGATCTACACGGAGGACTTTGCCGCCAAGTATGCGGATTTTAATATCCGCCTAATGCCCCAGGAATACAACGAAACCAGCCCGGAGGGGCAGATTCTGCGGCAGCAGCCCGCTGGCGGTGAAAGAGTGCAGCGGGGCACCGATCTTTGGATCACGGTCAGCATGGGGCCAGAGCCGGAGAAGCGAACATTGGACAATTTTGTGGGCGCGGATGCGGATGAAGCCTATAAAATGCTGGAAAATCAAGGCTATAAGCCGCTGAACAAGAAAGAATACAGCTATGTCTATGAGGCTGGCATCGTCACCCGAACCGATCCTGCCGCCGGCGCGGAAGTGACGGAAGGGCAGACGGTCTACATCTATATCAGCACCGGGCCGGATGTGGAAAAGGCGCCCATGCCCAATGTGGTGGGAATGGAGCTGGATCGGGTCAAGGAGCTGATGGATCAGTTGGGCTTTACCAATGTGCGCTATGAGCAGGTGGAGAGCCAGAAGCCTGTAAACGAGGTGGTTTATCAGTCCGTGGCAAAGAATACGGATACGGATGTAAGCTCGGAAATCATCATCCACTATTCTGGCGGCCTCCAGGAGGAAGACGAGACCCAGCCCACGGAGCCGGAGGAAACCGTGGAGGAAATTACCATCACGGTATCCTGGGAGGTGCCGGAAAAGCCCATTGAGTACCGGCTGGAAATTTGCCTGGCCGGAACCAAGGACATTCTGGAGTCCAAGCTGGTGCCGCCTAACACGGCCAGCACCTACGTGGAGCTGACAGGCAGCGGGAGCCGGGAGTATGATCTTTACATTGACGGTGTGTATGAATGCACGAAGTTGGTGGATTTTAATTGATGACGCAGCGAAAGACAGGGCGGATTGTCCGCTCAATCAGTGGATTTTATGATGTGCAGACCGGCGACGGGGTTTTCACCTGCCGGGCCAGGGGCATCCTGCGCCGGACGGACAGCAGTCCCTTGACCGGCGATCTGGCGGAGATCACCGTGGAAAAGGGCAAGGGCATGGTGGAAAAGCTCCTGCCCCGGAAGAACAGCTTCATCCGGCCGGCAGTGGCCAATGTGGATGCATTGGTGGTGTTTGCCGCCAACGTCAACCCGGTGACGGAGCCCTTTCTCATCGACCGGGTGGCGGCCATTGCCGGTGACCAGGAGGTTCCGGTCTATCTGTGCGTGAACAAATGCGATCTGGATCCGGCTGTGGATCTGGTTCGGATTTACGAACATGCGGGCTTTCCGGTCATCTGCACCAGCGCGGAAACCGGCGAGGGGGTAGAACAGCTGCGGCAGCTGCTGAAAGGAAAGCTGACGGCCTTCACCGGGAATTCCGGCGTGGGCAAAAGCAGCATCCTAAATCGCCTTTGTCCGGAACTGGGCCTTGCCACCGGAGAAGTTTCCGAGAAGCTGGGCCGGGGACGGCACACCACCCGGCATGTGGAGCTGTATGCCCTGGACGAGGAAACCTTCGTGGCGGACACCCCGGGGTTTTCCTCTTTCGATACCGATCAGATGGACGTGATTCTGAAGGAGAATCTACAATATGCATTCCCGGACTTTGGGGATTTCCTGGGCAAATGTCGTTTTGACGACTGCACCCACCGCAAGGAGCCAGACTGCGCCGTCCGGGCGGCGGTAGAGGACGGGCGGATTGAACGGAGCCGTTATGACAGCTATTTGAAGCTGTATGAAAAGGCCAGCCAGGTCAAGCTGTGGGAACTGAAATGAGTGAAAGCGCTCCTGCAAAGATTGCGGGAGCGCTTTGCTATTTCAGATGTAATTGGAGCGGGGGAGTTATACTTTTCTGAGCAGGGGGCGTACGTACTTTTCTTGCTTCGCCAAGAAAAGTACCAAAAGAAGGCGCCATAGGAGAGGCGCTGAGTGTCGCGCTCCCGCGCGCCAAAGCCGCCCTCTCCTATGTACCTCTCCCGGCCGCACTGAATTGGCTGGTCCCGCGTTAATTCATGCGCGGCAGGCAAAAAGTGTTCCGACTTTTTGCCTGCTGGGTAAGTACTGCGAAAACTTGTTTTTGCTTTTCTCGGCAGGGCGGGGAGAGCGGAGCCCCGCTAACGTTTCGGCGTGGAATCTTCCTGGTTTTGCCCGTTAAGTTGCTGAAGGGAAAACGAGTGCGCGCCGGGGAGTTTCTTAAGAGGGGTGGTGCTCCGCGCAGCGAATCAAAAAGTTCTATGATTGCCAGTGGCAATCATACCTCTATTCTTCGGCTTTGCTTGCGGGAGCAAGCAACTCAGCGCCCTCTTAAGCCGACTTCTTTGGTTACTTTCTTGTTCGGAGACAAGAAAGTAACACGCCCCCCTAATAAGCATCAATTTTGATGCCAGGCATGGCTCCGGCCAATCATTTTAAAATTTCGCAGTTTTCACGAAATTTGATTGAAAACTTTGTGATTTTCTCTAAAATTTTTCTTGACAATTCGCTTTCGGGGTGGTAGAATAATTGAGCGCGTGTGGGGGAACTCTGCGCGCAATGCGATGATGCGGGAGATTGCGTTGAAAAACGGTAACTTCCGCGGAGTATGTCCGGTCATCGGGCGGCTGAACTGCTTCGGAAGCGCTTGGCGTATATCGCTGCGCGGATGGAGAAGGGTCGGCCTCGGTCGG
>CAYYGF010000145.1:0-5360 GCA_964471315.1 uncultured Oscillospiraceae bacterium
GGCGCTGATTGGCAGGCTGGAGCCTTGACGAAACAGAAAAGGCGCTGGATGCGATTGCACATCCAGCGCCTTTTGCGGTTATTTCTGCACGCCGTATTCCAGTTCCGGATGGGTGTCCTTCAGCGCTTGCAGCAGAGCCTCGGCGGCGGGCTGCACGTCGTCTCCGATATGGATGACCACCTCACTGCCGTCTTTTAAGATCAGCACCAGCCGCTCAATCACGAAGTTCTGCCCACCGCAGCACAAACGGCCGACCACCTGCTCCACCCGGCGGAAAATCCGCTGCACTTGATTTAGGGGTATCTGGTACCAGCGAAGGCCGAACCGCCAGAAAAGAGTGGTTTTTCCAAGCTTGACCTTGCTGTAGGGAACAGCACTCTGAAATTCCTGGTCGAGAGCGGCATCGTTCCCCTTGGTATAGCGCATTTGTTTTTCAGCCATAATGCAAGACTCCTCCCGTTTCCAAATGGTTGCTTCTATTGTAGCAGATGCCAAACGCAAGTGCAATCACTTTACAAAAGAAAATCCCCATTTGGGTCAAGGCGGCAACGCTTGATAAGCTGTTACACACCGCAAACGCCCGGTAGAATCGGACTGCGGCCATTGCGGCTCAGTACCGGCCAAAGGTGCAGTTCGGCCAGTGACAGGCTTTGCACATCTGGCACAGGCCGCCGTCGGCCAAATTGGTCAGATCTTGCTTGGTGATCTTCTCCCCGGCGAAAATCTGGGGCAGGAGCACATCAAAAATGGTGGTGGGCAGCTTGATGGCGGCACCGGGAACGCCCAGAATGGGCACATCCCCCAGATAAGCCACTAGCGTCATGTTGCCAGGCTGGGCAGGGACACCGTGGGTGACGATCTCTGCCCCCAGCTGGCGGATGGCGGTGGGGGTCAGATCATCCGGGTCTACGCTCATGCCGCCGGTGAAGATCAAAAAATCCGCGCCCTGTTCCAAATGGGCCTTCGCTGCGCAGACGATCCTGTCCAGATCGTCGTCGCAGATGGTAACGCCCAGAATTTCACTGGGATACTGCTTCATCTTCACCCGGACAACAGGCTCGAATTTATCCTGGATGCGTCCGGAATAGACCTCGGAGCCGGTGATAACGACGCCGATTTTCTTGGGGCGGTAGGGCAGCAGATCCAGGAGCGTTTCCTCCGCGCACAGCCGCTCCGCCTTCAAAATCTGCTCCTCCTTTGTCACCAGGGGGACGATGCGCATGGAGGCGAGCCGTGCCCCTGCCTCCACGGGATAATGGTCGGGCAGGGTGCAGATGGTGATGTCCCCGATGGAATCGATTTTTTCCAGCAGCTGCCGGTTCACCCGAAACAGACCCCGCTGGTCGGCAATCAGCAGAACCTTGCCCTCGGCAGGCTCGGTGTAATGGGCGCCGGCTACAGGCGCCATGGCAGCCAGCCGTCTGGCACAGTCATCCTCATGAATCTCGCCGGCATTTTCCTCCCAGACGTAGACGGTGCGTTTGCCGATGTTCAGCATATGCTCCACATCCTCCTGGCGGATGATGTGGCCCCGTTTGAAGGCGACGCCCTTGAAGCCGTCGTTCATTTCCGTAATGTCATGGCAAAGCGCCATGCCGATGGCATCGTGTACATTGACCTTTTTCATTTTCAAAACCTCATTTCATTAATCTGTCAGCAGCAGCAGGGCCTCCGGCGGCAAGGAGACCGTAACCTCTTGAGACCGTAGCTTTTTCCAGCTTTCCTTGTCCATCTCCCAGCCGATGGGGCTGGTACAGCTGCTGTTTTGCGGCTTGAGCAGGACGGTGAAGGAGAAGGGATTTTCGATTTCTCCCACAACCTGACAGCGGAAACTGTTCACCCCAGAGCCTGGACGGATGTCGTGCATCCGAATGCCAACGGCTTGGAACGGAGCGGAAAGCTTGGGGATTTCCAGTACCACATCCCAGTCTCGGGCGCGTGCCCGGCCATTTTCCAACATCTCCAGGTCGGAAATGTTTTTGCATCCGGTCAGCGCCGCACCCATGCGGGTTTGGGGATTGGAGAACACCGCTTCTTTTGTACCGGTGGCCATAACGGCGCCGTCATCCAGGATGGCAATGCGGTCGGACAGCCGGAATACCTCATCCCGATCGTGGGAGACCAGTAGCACCGTTTTCCCAAATTCCCGGATGACCTGGCGAACCTCCTGCTCCAGACGGAACCGCAAATGATTGTCCAGGGCGGAGAAAGGCTCGTCTAGAAGCAGAATGTTGGGACGGGAGACCAGAATCCGGGCCAGGGCAGTTCGCTGCTGCTGGCCGCCGGAGAGTTGGTGGGGAAGATGGCCTGCCAGCTCCGTTAGGCCAAAGCCCTCCATGACGGCCGCGACGGCTTCTTCCCGTTTTCGCTTGTCCGGCTCCCGGCGGAGGCCCGCTCGGATGTTCTGGGCAACCGTCATATTGGGAAACAGGGCATAATTCTGGAACATCAGTCCTGTATGCCGCTGCTGAGGAGTCAGATTGATCTTCTTTTCTGAGTCAAATAAGATTGCGTCGTCTACAACGATCCGGCCCCGATCCGGCTTTTCAATGCCAGCGATGCACTTGAGGGTCATGCTCTTGCCACAGCCGGAAGCGCCCAGCAGCGCCAGGGTCTCGCTGCCTGCTTCCAATTTTACGTTCAAATGAAAGGAGCCAAACCAATCCATATCATCAGTCCTTTGCTGGAATACCGAAATAGGCGGGCAAAACTGCCCGCCTTGCGGTTTGGCGTTTTTGTTGTTATGCCATGGGGGTGAAACCGACGGAGGCGAATACCTCGTCGCCGGCATCGCTGGTCAGGTAGTCCAGGAAGGCCTGGGCGGCATCCGGGTTCTTGGAAACATTCAGGATGGCCGCGGGATAGATGACCTGTCCGCACATTTCGGCAGTGGCGGTATCGACCACGGTGAGTCCGGCGGAATAGGCATCGGTCTGGTAAATAATGCCGCAGTCCACCACGGCCTCACTGACCTGGGTGGTTACCTCTTTGACGTTGGAGCCGTATGTGATAGAGCCAGCCGCTGCCAGCGCTTCCTCGGATAGATTGTAGAAGGCCAGAATCTTCTGGGAGCACTGACCCACGGGAACATCTGCATTTCCCATAGCCAGCAGAATATTTCCGGCCTTCAGACCCTCAATCATGTCGTCATAGGAGTTGATGTTGGCGGGGTTGCCTTCGGGGACGGCCAGAGCCACCTTATTTTCCAGAATGTTAAAACGGGTGCCTTCCAGAACGAAGTCCAGACCCTCGGTGTTGACTTCGGGCTTGGCGGTGATGTCCAACTGGTTCATCTGCTTCTGCCCGGCGGAAATGAAGATATCGCAGTCGGCACCTTCTTGAATCTGGGTTTTTAGGGTGCCGGAGGAGTCGAAGTTAAAAACGATGCTGACTTCGGGGTGCTCCGCTATGTACTGGTTGCCCAAGGTGGTCAAGGTTTCCGTCATGGACGCGGCGGCAAAGACAATCAGCTCCACAGGCTCCGCAGCTTCGGTTTCCGGTGCAGCCGTCTCAACGGGAGCGGGGGACGCGGTGGTGGCGATCTTCTCCTTGGCGCTGCCACAGCCTGCAAACAGACACGGCATCATACAAAGAGCGGTCAATATTGCGGTTAGCTTTTTCATGTTCATTCCTACCGTCTCGTGGTTTTTCAGAAAGGATTCGTCACGTTACAGCACTACTGTCGTTATCTTCTAACATATACCATCAAAAGAGAAAAGTATGTTGTTATACCAACATTTTTGTGGTATTATGATTTGCATCAACAGGAAATGGAGACAGACCGTATGGACACGATGTGGAAAGCTTTGAAGAAAACAGAATTGTTTTCCGACCTTCCTGACGAGGTGATCCTGCAGGAGGTAATGCCCTGCTGTCAGCTACAGGAATACCGGAAGGGCGTGTTTCTGATTGAGCAGCAGCAAAAGGTGAACCGTTTTGGCATTGTGCTGTCTGGGAAAATTCACATCCTGCACATTTTCCCGGAAGGAAATTATAGCTTGATGTCTGCGTTGACCATTGGGGATCTTCTGGGTGCGGATCTGATCGCCACCCGCAGCCGGATATCCCCCTACTATGCCATGGCGGCAACGCCTGCCCGGGTGCTGTATTTCCCGGCGGAATTGCTGACCAGGCCGGGGCAGATGGAGGGTGTCTGGCAGCAGGCTGTACGGATGCGTCTGCTGACTTGGGTTTCCAATGAAAATATGAAGAAGGAATACCGCCTGGCTATCCTGTCCCAAAAGGGGCTTCGGGAACGGATTTGGACCTATCTGACCATGCAGTCTCTCCGTCTGCAAAGAAACGCGTTTGCCATTCCCTTTACCCGGGAGGAGATGGCGGCGTTCCTGTGCGTCAACCGCAGCGCGCTGTCCCACGAATTGAGCCGCATGCAGCAAGAGGGGCTATTGACCTTTCACAAAAACTTCTTTTCCCTCACCGGAATGCTTCATCCGGAGGAAGGGGACAGGTGTTGACTGCCAAACCAACGGGGCGGTGATGGGCCTAACAAAGGCAGCCATATATCACAACCGGGTATGCCGGGCCACGTCGCCTCAAGGGCAGGGAAAAAGCGGCCGGCAGAACGTTACCCTGCTTGTCGATGATCGCGGAGATTCGATTCTTTGTTTACATTTTTGCTTTTATGAGGTATAGTGTTTCTGTAAAATGGCGTACAGAACGCCTCTTTTCAGCAAGGAGGAAATGTCATGCGGACAGCCGCTCTGATTGTTGCCGCCGGAATGTCCTCCCGGATGGGACAGTTCAAACCGATGCTGAACATCGGCTCGATCACCATTGCCCAACGGGTGGTGGACACCTTCCGACAGGCGGGTATCCGGAAAATTGTGATGGTCACGGGCTACAACGCGGTGATGTTGGAACGGCATTTGGCGGGCAGCGATGTGATATTTCTGCGCAATGACCGCTATGAAACCACCCAGATGTTTGACTCGGTGAAGATCGGCCTGGCCTATCTGCAGGAGAAATGCGACCGGGTGCTGTTTACACCGGTGGATATTCCACTGTTTACCTCCAGAACGGTTATGGCGCTGCTGGCGTGCAGCAGCGCCCGG
This sequence comes from uncultured Oscillospiraceae bacterium, assembly GCA_964471315.1. Classification (GTDB taxonomy): domain Bacteria; phylum Bacillota; class Clostridia; order Oscillospirales; family Oscillospiraceae; genus Faecousia. Next base: position 5,073 of record CAYYGF010000145.1, read on the forward strand.
ATGTACTATGTCCCAGTGGAGGATCCCGGAACGCTCTACGATGCCGACACCCCCGTGGATTATTCCACTCTGGTGGAGCGCCACAATTCCCAGCCGGTTTTTCCGGGGGAGAGAAGCTGTGCCTTGGAAGAATGAACCTGCCGTTTGGACGGCAGGAGATTTTTATACGGATATTCCATTCAAAACTTTCATTCGTCAGAATGGAGGTTTTTCATAGGAGGATCAGAATGAGACGGAATTCTATGACGCTCTATCTCGAAAATCATAGAATCGACAACGCCGTTAGGC
>CAYYGF010000146.1:0-5294 GCA_964471315.1 uncultured Oscillospiraceae bacterium
ATATAGTATAGCCCTACAGTTCCGGACTCTTCTTCCACATATGATTTATTCACATTGGCTTGCTGATTGAAGAACGGATTCCTTAACAGACCCGCAATATACGGAATAACCTCCTCCGGGGCACAAAAAAACATCAATTTACTTGTCACCGAACTAAATCCATCCTTAAAACCCTAAATTTCCCGTTGTGGCTTTACCATCTCCTCAAATACTTCAACACTGGTCATCCTATCTAATCGATAAAACGATGTGATACTTGCATTCCCATTTCGTATGGGCTAAACTACTTGTGTCCATTCTTAGGACCTCCTGCGCTATTTATTTGTGGTTTTGCAGACCCACTTTTATAATAGCACAGGAGCTCTGTAAATAGCAAGTATTTTCCAGCATTTTTCGGCAGTTTATTTCCAGCAGGTTTCGGCAGTCAAAAACCAGCATTTTTTAGGAGAAAATCTCCAGCAATCATATATATTATTCCAATGAAAGTTTTGAATGGAATATCAGTATGATTTTCCCGAAATCCGTCCATACTGGAAGTATTTCCGTATGGACGGTGTTTTTTTATGGGTAAACTGGGAAAACGTGTGTTTGTTTGCTTCTGCGCGGCGGTGCTTGTCTGGTGCGGCGCACTGTTTGCTGACCGGCAGCGGCTGCATGAGGAGGTAATCCGACTGCACGTGGTGGCCAATTCGGACAGCGAGGCAGATCAGTCCGTGAAGCTGCTGGTGCGGGACGCGGTGATGGAAAGCTTGCGTAGAGATTTGCGGAAAGTCGGGGATGTGGAGGAAGCGAAGAACTATTTGCGGGAAAATCTGCCGAAAATCCAGGAAATTGCCAATGAAACCCTGGAAAAAGCGGGCTTTTCCCAGACAGCGGTTGTTACCCTCTGCCAGGAGGCATTTGACACCCGGCATTATGATACCTTTTCCCTTCCGGCAGGTGTCTATGAAGCGCTGCGGATCGTCATCGGCGAGGGTGCGGGGCACAACTGGTGGTGCGTGGTGTTTCCAACGCTGTGTCTCACCGCCGCAGCAGAGGATTTTGTGGATACCGCTTCCGCTGCGGGGTTTCCGGACAGCCTTACCGCGGCAATGACGGGCCAGTCGGGGTATGAAGTGCGTTTTTATCTGTTGGATGCCATGGGCCGCTTGGAAAATATCTTTTTCTCTGGCTGATCTTTCCCTGTCCTTTCCGGGAAAAATGTGATATGATGGGTGGCAGAGAAAAAGGAGGCGCTTGCTATGCTGCATTTGCTGTTGGGCCGGGATTGGACGGCCAACCGGGAAGAGATCCTGCGCCGGATCGCCAGGGATGTACATGACAGAAAGGGAAACCGGATTCTGATGGTTCCGGAGCTGGTCAGCCATGAAACGGAGCGCCGCTTATGCGCGGCTGCGGGAGATACCGCCAGCCGCTATGCCGAGGTGCTGTCCTTTACCCGCCTGGCCCGCCGGGTGGCGGATACCATGGGCAGCGCGGCAGCGGAATGCCTGGACAGCGGCGGCCGGGTGGTGGCAATGGCGTCTGCGGCCCGGCAGCTCAGCAGCCGCTTGAAAGCATATGCTGCCGTGGAAACCAAGCCGGAGTTTTTGACCGGTCTGATCGACGGCGTGGACGAATTCAAGCGCTGCTGCATCAGCGCCCAGGATTTGAACCGGGCGGCGGAGGAAACGGAAGGCAGCCTGGCCCAGAAGCTGGAGGAGCTTTCCCTGCTGATGGCGGGATACGACAGTCTCTGCGCTCGGGGAAAGCGGGATCCCAGAGATCAGATGACTTGGCTGCTGGAGCAGCTGGAGCAGGGCGACTTTGCCCGGGAGCATGTGTTCTACATAGATGGATTCCCGGATTTTACCAGACAGAATCTGGCGATTCTGGAGCATTTGATTCAAGCGTCTCCCAGTGTGACAGTGAGCCTAAACTGCGATCAGATCGCCTCAGACCGGCTGGCGTTCGAAAAAGCGGGGCAGACGGCCCAGGAGCTGTACCGCTGCGCGGCACGGGCTGGTGTGAAAATCCAAATTGAGCAAATCCCCTCCAAGCCTGTACCATTGAACCTGGTTCGGGAACGGCTGTTCCAGGGGCCGGTTCCCGCCGGGGAGGCAAAGGGCTGGCTGTATGCCTTTCGTGCAGAAACGCCCTATCAAGCCTGCCTGGACGCGGCCAAGCAGGTGATGGCGCTGGTGGAGGACGGCTACCGATATCGGGATATCAGTCTGGTGTGTACGGATATGGCAGTGTATCAGCCCTTGGTGGATTTGATTTTTCACCGGTTCCACATTCCGCTGTACCGCTCCGGAACCGAGGAAATTCTGCAAAAGAGCGTGATTTCCACGGTGTTGACCGCACTGGACGCGGCGCTGACAGGGTTTGACCAGAGAAATGTGCTTCGCTATCTGCGTTCCGCCCTGTCGCCGCTGGATCCGGATACCTGTGATTTGGTGGAGAATTATGCCATTGTTTGGGGCATCCGAGGACAAAAGTGGACGTCTGTCTGGGAAAATCATCCAGACGGCTTAAGCGGCGTGTGGGATGCGGATGCCGAGCGGCGGCTCGCGGCCATCAATTCCGCCAGAGCCTTGGCAGTGGCGCCGTTGGAAAGACTGCGGCAGCAGTTTCAAAAGGCGGTGGATCTGCGGGATCAAGTCATGGGACTTTACGGTTTCCTGGAGGACATCCAATTGGAGTCGCGGCTAACGCAAATGGCCCAGGAGTTGGATGCTGCCGGAGACAATCGCAGTGCCCAGATTTTGAACCAGCTTTGGGAGATTTTGATATCCGCCTTGGAGCAGCTATATGATGTTTTGGGACAAACCCATTGGGAAGCAGAGCATTTTTCCAGACTGTTCCGGCTGCTGCTGAGCCAGTATGACGTGGGAACCATTCCCCCGGTGCTGGACGCAGTTCAGATGGGACTGGTCAGCGCCATGCGCTGCCACGAGCAGAAGCATCTGATCCTTCTGGGTGCGGAGGAAGGAAAGCTACCGGGATATACCGGCTCCACGGGGATTCTGACGGATCAGGAGCGGGTAACCCTGCGGCAATTGGGCGTACCTCTGACCGGTGGTTCTGTTGAGGGTATTCAGGCGGAGTTTGCTGAAATTTACGGTGTTTTCTGCGGCGCCACTGAGAGCATTCGCATCTACTGCGCCGGAGATCAGCCCTCCTTCGTGTTTCGCCGTCTGGCGGAGCTGGCGGGGGGAACAGCTGCCGTGGGGGATCATCTGGGCTTTGCCCATGCGGATGCCTGGGAAGCAGGCGCGTATCTTGCCCGCTGGGAGGATGAAAAGACCGCGGCTCAATTGGGGGTTACCCAGGGGTATACGGATACGCTTTGCCGAAAGAATTTTTCTCTGGGACACATTTCCGGAGAGAACATCCGGCGCTTATACGGAAAGACGCTGAACCTATCTGCCTCCCAGGTGGATCGGCAGGCGGAGTGCCGGCTGTCCTATTTTCTGAAATATGGTCTGCGTGCCCAGGAGCGCAAGGAGGCCGCCGTGGATCCGGCGGAATTCGGTACGTATGTCCATGCGGTGCTGGAAAATACCGCCCGGTGCATCCGGGATATGGGCGGCTTCCACCAGGTTTCTTTGGAGGAAACCCTGGAAATTGCCCACCGTTTCAGTGAGGAATACGCTGCCCAGCGGTTCCGGCAGATCGAGTCGGAACGGATGACCTACCTGTTCCGCCGGAATTTGCGGGAGCTGGATATGGTGGTGCAGGAGCTTTGGCTGGAGCTGAAGGAGTCTCAGTTTGAGCCGGTGGACTTTGAGGTGGGCTTTGGCGGAGAGGGAGATTTGCCGCCGATTCCCATTCCAAACAGGGCAATGAACGCCGTTTTGCGGGGCTTTGTGGATCGGGTAGATGCCTGGACCAATGGAAAAACCAATTACTACCGGGTGGTGGATTACAAAACCGGCAAAAAGGATTTTGACTATTGCGATGTATTCAACGGTGTCGGGCTGCAAATGTTGCTGTACCTGTTTGCCCTGCGGGAAAGCGGAGGGGATTTGCTGGGGGAGCGGCCCATTCCGGCGGGGGTTCAGTATTTCCCTGCCCGGGCGCCCTATCTGCGTGTAGACGGAAGGCTGGATGCGGAAGATGCGCAGGAGGAACGCAAGGCCCAGTGGAAACGAAAAGGCCTGCTGCTGCGGGATGATGCTGTCTTGCAGGCGATGGAGCCGGGAGAAACGCCCCAGCGAATGTGCTACAGCGTGAAAAAGGACGGCACCCTTTCCGGCGACCTGGCGGACCGGGAGCAACTGAAGCTGTTGGAGAAGTATGTATTCCGGGTCCTGGCCGGGATGGTGGAGGATATCGCCTCCGGCAATGTGGAACCAAATCCCTATACCCGGGGCAGCAGCCACAACGCCTGCGCCTTCTGTCCCTATGGCGCGGTGTGCCACGAAAGCCAGGTTCCGGGACGGCGCAATTACAAGACGATGACAGCCCAGCGGTTCTGGGAGGAGCTGGAAAAGGAGGGGAATGGCCATGGCTGAGCAATTAACACTAGAACAATCCCAGGCTGTCCACGACAGAGGCGGTCGGCTGCTGGTTTCCGCCGCCGCAGGTTCCGGAAAAACCAAGGTGCTGGTGGATCGGCTGATGACCTATCTGACGGAGGAGCAAAATCCGGCAAATCTGGACGAATTTCTGATTATCACCTATACCAAGGCCGCCGCCTCCGAGCTGCGGGGAAAGATCGCCGCCAAGCTGACGGAGCGCATCGCCCAGCAGCCGGAAAACCGCCATCTGCAAAAGCAGATGCAGCGCCTGTTTCTGACAAAAATTTCCACGGTTCACGGCTTTTGCGCCGATGTGCTCCGGGAATATGCCTATAAGCTGGACATTGCAGCGGATTTCCGGGTGGCGGACGAGAATGAATGCCGGGAGCTTCGGGATATGGTGCTGGCGGATCTGCTGGATCGGGCATACGAGAATGGCGACGGGGATTTCCGTGCCTTCGCGGACACCCAGGGCCTGGGACGGGACGACCGCCTGCTGCCGCAGATCATCGAGCAGGTATATGACAGCGCCCGGTGCCATCTGGATCCGGAGCGATGGCTGGATAACTGCCTTGCCGCCGTGGAAACCGGAGAGGTAACCGATGCCGGGGAAACCCTGTGGGGCAGCTATTTAATGGAGGATCTGCGGGATTACCTGGACAGCCAGATGCGCGTGCTGAAGGGGTGCGCGGCGGCGCTGGATGCCTGCGAGGGCATGGAAAAGCCGGCGGCCAACATTCGGGATACCCTCTATCAAATGCAGCAGCTGTGGGACGCGCAGACCTGGGA
>CAYYGF010000147.1:0-5213 GCA_964471315.1 uncultured Oscillospiraceae bacterium
GGATACCATTCACCAGAACTGTCCAAAACAGAAACCAATCGGCGGGGTCATGACCCCGCCCTACGAAGCGCTAAACTGTTATTTATCTGCCTGCCGCGTGAAATCCATATGCTTTTTCTGAAATTATACCGCAAAAAAATCCATCTGTCATTAGGAAATCTCCATTTTCCCCTGGGAGATTCCGGAGAATGGGATTTCTTTCCCCCCTCCGGCATTGACAACGTCCTCCGGCAATGGCATAATAAAACCGTTATTGTTCCGCTTCGGGAGGTATTTATGCTTTTTTCCAGTAATCTGTTTCTGTTTTTGTTTCTGCCAGCGGTGCTTCTTGGCTACTATGTGCTCCCCCGGCGGCTGCGCAACCTGTTTTTACTGGCAGCCAGCCTGATTTTCTATGCCTGGGGAACCGGCAGCTTCGTCTTTGTCATGTTCGGTTCCATTTTGTTCAATTACCTGGCCGCTCTGATCATGGATCGGTTTTCCCGCCAATGGGTGCGAAAGACGCTGCTGGTCGTGGCCGTAGCCGGAAATCTGGGGATTTTGTTTGTCTATAAATACCTGGACTTTTTCATCTCCAACCTCAACGCCCTGGGCTTTCACCTGCCCCTGCAGAACATCGCCCTCCCTCTGGGCATCTCCTTCTTTACCTTCCAGGCCATGTCCTATGTGATCGACGTCTACCGGGGCAGCGCCAAAGCCCAGATCCGCCCCCAGAATATCGGCCTTTACATATCCTTCTTCCCTCAGTTGGTGGCAGGCCCCATCGTCCGCTACCAGACCATCGCGGAGCAGATCGACCACCGGCGGGAGAATATTGACGATTTTGGCAAAGGTGTCCGCCGCTTCATTCTGGGCTTTGCCAAGAAGATCATCCTCTCCAACAACATGGCCCTGGTGGCGGACGCCGTGTTTTCTGCCGCTCCCAATGAGCGCAGCGTCATCTACGCCTGGATGGGGGCGCTGGCCTACGCCTTTCAGATTCTGTTCGATTTCTCCGGCTATTCCGACATGGCCATTGGCCTGGGGAAAATGTTCGGCTTCCATTTCCTGGAAAACTTTGACTATCCCTACATTTCCGCCTCAGTCTCCGAATTCTGGCGCCGGTGGCATATGTCACTTGGGCAGTGGTTCCGGGATTATGTCTACTTCCCTCTGGGCGGTTCCCGGGTCAAAAGCAAAGCACGGCTGGTGTGGAACCTGTTCGTGGTCTGGTCCCTCACCGGCATCTGGCACGGGGCCAGCTGGAATTTTGTGGTCTGGGGCCTGATGTATTTCGCGCTGATCGCCTTTGAAAAGCTGACGGGCCTGCCCAAGGGGTTCATTCACGGCTGGCAGAAGGGACTGTACCGGGTTTTTACCCTGCTGTGCGTCTTGATTGGCTGGGTCTTTTTCCGGGCGCCGGATCTTTCCAGCGCCGTTTCTTATCTGCAAAGTATGCTGGGGCTTGCGGGAAATGCTTTTGCTGACGATATGGTAATAAGGACTTTCCGGCAGTACCAATTCTTCTATCTGGGCGCCATCGTGTGCTCGACGCCTCTTTTTAAAATTCTGAAGGAACGGCTGACGGTACGGAGCCGGAAACTTGCCGCCGCGGCGGAATACCTCAGCGTTCCCGTGTATCTGTTCCTGCTGCTGTGGGCTGTCTCCTTTATTATGATCGGTTCTCACAATCCATTTATCTATTTCAATTTCTAGGGGGGATACCATGGGTAATTTCACCGCAGCATTGCACAAGCTGACGCCTTCCCGTCTGTTGGCGGTTCTGTTTCTTCTGTTCATCGGTTATGTCGCCTGCGCGCCGTTTCCCCAGTTTCTTTCCAACACAAAAGCTTTGTTTACAGAGGGAATATCCCCGCGAAACTATATCCGCTCCATTGACGATCAATACAGCGGAATGCTCTCCACGGAAAAGGAGAAGCCATTGCTTCAGAACAAGGGTACTTACATTAATTTAAACGGCCTTATGGCCCGCTTTCTGAAGCAGCCCTCCATGAACAATTGCATCCGGCTGCGCAACGGCCATCTGGCCACGCCAAACACTGACTTTCTTCAAAAGGACACTTTACAGTCCATCAGCGACGGTATTGCGTCGCTCTATCAAGCCCAGGCCTCCCAGGGGAAGCACTTTTTGTTTGTGCTTGCCCCATCTCAAATCGATCCCAACCAGGATCTGCTTCCTGTTGGATATACCGACGATGCCAATGAAGCCGCTGACTATTTAATAAACTGCCTGGAAACCAGTGGCATCCCCTGCCTTGACCTGCGGGAACGCATGGCACAGGCAGGAATGGATTATTCTGAGGCTTTCTTTCGCACAGATCATCATTGGACGCCGCAGACCGGATTTTGGGCCTATACGGTCATATTGGAGAAATTAGAGGAGATCGGCGCGGTTTCCCCGATAAACCCGTATTATACCGATGCCGGCAGCTTTGATTTTGTGATCCAAAAAAGCTGCCTGCTGGGCTCCGCCGGAAAAAGGACCGGGATGTATTATGCCGGTCTGGACGATTTTTGCATCATTAAGCCGCAGTTTGATACATACATTTCAACTTTCCGCGAAGATATCGATCTTTTATTGGAAGGACGGTATGAAGAGGTATGCAATCAGGTCTTTCCCGAAAGCTTCTATACTGATCCGGACTACTATAACACCACCGCCTATGATCTGTACGGCTGGAGCGATACCAACCCCATTCAGCGGCGCAACGACTCCGCGCCGGAAAGGAAGCAGTTCCTGCTCATCGGCGATTCTTTCGGCAATGTTCCCTTCAGCCTGCTGTCCCTGTATGTTTCCAAGTGCGATGAATTGGATATGCGGCTTTTTTCCGGCAGCTTTGCCTCCTATTACGAAACATGCGGCCCGGATACGGTCATTCTTCTGATCAACGTCAACGGCATTCTGGACACAAACGCCAGCTATCCCTACTTTTCGGAGAAAACCGGTAGCGTAAATTGAGCGGCCGTTTCACTGCTCCAAAAATAACAGGACTCTATTTGTATGCCACTTATGGTTCAACACATTGCGCAAAAGAGAAACCAGCTCACCGCTTCTCATATATTGGCTGGTATTTTTCTGCTTTTTATTTTGTAGTTCCGCGGCACTGTGGGACAAAGGAACCTATATCAATCTCAACGGCCTGATGGCAAACCTGCCTGGCCAGCCCATGATGCATGATCGGGTAACCCTGGAAACCGCCGCCGGAGCTTTCCCGCGGCGGTTTCCAGAATCCAGGGATACGTGGCAAAATCCACGAAAAAGGCTGAAAAAACTTATTGACATTGCCCTTCCCCTATGATAGAATACTTTTACCTGTGAAAAAGGGCTTTTTTTCTGCGCTTTTTCAGCCCCGGAGCGGGAAAATGTAGTGCCCGCTTCCTAAATTCTTTCTTCTTAGCCGGGGTGATACAGGGAGGCAATATTAAGGAGGTGCCGTTATGCGCGTGAAAGTCACTTTGAGATGCTCTGAGTGCAAGCAGAGAAACTACAACACCATGAAGAACAAGAAGAACGACCCTGACCGTCTCGAAATGAAGAAGTACTGCAGATTCTGCAGAAAGCACACCATTCACAACGAGACCAAGTAAGGAGGCGTCCCAATCATGGCTGAAGTCAAAAAGGAAAACTGGTTCAAGCGAACCTGGGGCAAGATCGCCAAGTACTTCCGTGAGCTGCGCAGCGAACTGAAGAAGGTCGTCTGGCCCACCCCTCAGCAGGTTCTGAAGAACGCCGCTATCGTCGTTGGCTGTGTCGTCGCCGTGGGCGTCTTCATCTGGCTGTTCGACTTTGTCGCCCAGGTTGGCATTGACGCTCTGATCAGCGTCTTCCATTAAGAGGCAGAGTCATGGCTGAAACTGCGAAATGGTATGTTGTGCATACCTATTCCGGCTATGAAAACACGGTAAAAGCCACCATCGAGAAAACCGTCGAGTCCCGCTCCCTGCAGGATCAGATTCTGGCTGTCTCCATTCCTCTGGAGACCGTCACCGAGATCACCGAGTCCGGCGCCAGCAAGACCTATGACCGTAAGGTCTACCCCGGCTATGTGCTGGTAAAGATGGTTTACAGCGATGACACCTGGCACGTGATCCGGAATATTCGGGGCGTCACCGGCTTCGTCGGTACGTCCAGCAACGACCCCACGCCCTTGACGGAAGAGGAAGTTTATGCCATGGGTGTGGAAAAGAAGGAGATCATCGTCAACTACAGCGTGGGCGATACTGTCCGGATTCTGGACGGCCCCTTGAGCTCCTTCACCGGCACGGTGGAAAGTGTCGATATCGACGCAGGCGCGGTCAGCGTCGTCGTTTCCATGTTTGGCCGCGAGACCCCTGTCGAGTTCGAGCTCGACCAGGTTGAGGTCGTATCCCAGTAAACGCACCGGGTCGATTGATCGACCGGAACGTGGGAGGGGTTTTTACCCCGCAAAAAATGCGTTTTTTCGCATGTGACCACATTTTATTCAGGAGGTGCTTATTATGGCACAGAAAGTCACTGGCATTATCAAACTGCAGATTAACGCCGCGAAGGCGACTGCTTCTCCCCCTGTCGGCCCTGCTCTGGGTCAGCACGGCGTGAACATCGCCGCTTTCATCAAGGAATTCAACGCCCGCACCAAGGACATGGAGGGCTACAAGATTCCCGTCGTCATCACCGTTTACGCTGACCGCAGCTTCACCTTTATCACCAAGACTCCTCCGACCCCCATGCTGATCATGAAGGCCATCGGTTTGGAGAAGGGTTCCGGCGTCCCCAACAAGACCAAGGTTGGCACCATCACCAAGGCGCAGATCGCTGAGATCGCCAAGACCAAGATGCCCGACCTGAACTGCCCCACTCTGGAGGCAGCCGAAAGCCAGGTTGCCGGTACCTGCCGCTCCATGGGCGTTACCGTCGTCGATTGATATTTGCTTATCCGGTCAAGTCTGAACCGGAAATGTGGGAGGATTTTTCCGCATCACCACGATAAGGAGGAAAATTAAATTGTTTAGAGGCAAAAAATATCAGGAGAGCGCCAAGCTGATTGACCGCTCTGTTCAGTATGATCCCAACGAAGCCCTGGCTCTGGTTGTGAAGGGCGCTTCCGCCAAGTTCGACGAGACCGTCGAGCTGCACATCAAGCTGGGCGTTGACTCCCGTCACGCTGACCAGCAGGTTCGCGGCGCCGTGGTTCTGCCCAACGGCACCGGCAAGACCCGCCGGGTGCTGGTGT
>CAYYGF010000148.1:0-5196 GCA_964471315.1 uncultured Oscillospiraceae bacterium
CCCCGGAAGGGCTCCGGGGACATATAGGGGCAGTCGGTTTCCAGCACGATCCGCTCCAGTGGGATTTCCCGGGCCACTTCCAGCGCTTTCCGTGCGTTTTTGAAGGTCAGCACCCCGGTAAAGCCGATGTACCAGCCCCGCTTTACCAGCTGCTTCGCCATTTCGGCAGAGCCGGAATAGCAGTGGAAAACCCCTGTCACTTGGGGGAAGTCCGCCACCACCGCCATGCCGTCCTCGTGGGCCTCCCGTTCGTGGACAATCACCGGAAGATGCAGCTCCTCTGCCAGGGCCATCTGGGCGCGGAAGGCCTCCAGCTGCCGCTGCCGGGGCACGTCCTCATAGTGGTAGTCCAGACCGATTTCGCCGATGGCCTTGACCTTGGGGTTGTCCCGGCACAGGGCACGGTACGTCTCCAGAACGGACTCGGTCACTTCGTCAGCGGCATCGGGATGGGAGCCGACGGCGGCGTAGAGATAGTCATACCGCCGGGCCAGGCCGCAGGCGGCCCGGGAGGATTCCAGGCTGCACCCCGGATTCATCAGCAGGGCAATGCCTTGCTGGGGCAGGGAGGAAAGCAAGGCCTCCCGGTCGGCGTCAAAGGCCCGGTCATCCATATGGGCGTGGGTGTCGAAAAGCATTGTGGAGTCTCCTTTATTCACACAGTATGGCCACCAGACAGCCGTCTATCTCCCGCACCCGGGGATCCTCCGGAGAAAAATCCGTGTGGTTGGGATAGCCTCGCAGCCCCTCGCCGCTGAGCTTGGCTGCGGCCTCTTTCAGCACCCACAGAGTCAGCAGCGCCCGGCGCTTGTCCGAAGCGGCGTCAAACCGGGCTTTTTCCGGGGGTGACAGAATTTTTTCTGCCAGGCGCAGATCGATATTCCGATCCAGTTCCTCCGCATCCACCGCTATATTTTCTCTGGCGAGCACACAAAAGGCGTGTTTCGGTGTGTGAGAGATGGAAAAATGGTAAGCTCTGTTTTCCAAATAGGGCTTGCCCCGGTCGGTGTGGCGGATAGGCGGCAGGGAGCCGCCAGTTTTCTGACGGTAAAGCTGGGCAAGCAAAGCGTACCCGGCTTCGTGCCCGGAGCGGCCCTCCAGAGGACAGAAGGCGAAAATCATAGGGCGTCGATGATGTTGGGGTCATCGTCTCCGCCCATCAAGCGGCGCAGGCGCAGCCGATCGATCAGCATGGTGATTCCCACCACCAGCACCACCAGACCGCACAGGGAGAACACCACCCGGGAGGTGGTCATGGGCAGCAGAATCAGCACCAGTCCCAGCAGGGCGGTGATCAACGACAAAACCTTACCCCGCCCATAGTTGGAGGACAGCAGGTCTTGTATGCCTCGGATGAGCAGCAGAATGCCCACCAGACGGCCGATTCCGGCTGCCAGCAGCAGGGGATTTTTCAGCAGCCAGACGCCCACAACCAGACAGGCCAGGGCACCCAGCACCTTGGGGGCGGTGCCCTCGCGGGTTGCAAAGGCGGCAACGGCCAGACAGATGCCGGCAGCGGTCAGACACCAGCCCAACACCGCCGCCACCAGGGCGGAGGCGGAATCCGGCCGGAACAGGAGCACCAGTCCCAGCACAATCAAGGCTACCGGGGAAGCCAGCAGCGAAATCCAGGCCCCAATATCGTGTTTTTTCATGGAAGTCACCTCTTTCAAGCTTCAGTATAGCCCTTATGAGCGGTTCTGTCAACGCTGTTCCCGGAAGAAAGCGCGGATTTTTGACCTTGCTTTTTCTGGGAAATTGTGCTAAACTGAAGAAAAGAACCGGTAGTTCCGGGAAGTTTAAGGAGGAAATATCTATGAGCAATCCATATGCTGGCACCCAAACCGAAAAGAACCTGGAAGCCGCCTTCGCGGGAGAATCCCAGGCGAGAAATAAGTACACCTACTTCGCCTCCAAGGCCAAGAAGGAAGGCTTCGAGCAGATCGCGGCGCTGTTTCTGAAGACCGCGGACAACGAGAAGGAACATGCCAAAATGTGGTTCAAGGAGCTGGGCGGCATCGGCAATACCGCCGAGAACCTGCTTTCTGCCGCGGAAGGCGAGAACTACGAGTGGACGGACATGTACGACGGCTTTGCCAAGACCGCCGAGGAAGAGGGCTTCACCGAACTGGCCGCCAAGTTCCGCCTGGTCGCCGCCATTGAGAAGCACCACGAGGAGCGCTACCGCGCCCTGCTGCACAATGTGGAAACCAGCCAGGTCTTTGCCAAGAGCGAGGTCAAGGTCTGGGAGTGCCGCAACTGCGGCCACATCGTGGTGGGCACCAAGGCCCCTGAGATCTGCCCCACCTGCGCCCATCCCAAGGCGTATTTTGAGGTCAACGCGGAGAATTATTAATTGAAAGAACCAAAGCAGCCGAGCCCTCCGGGGTTCGGCTGCTTTTGGCTTGTTGGGCGGTTTAATCGCTGCGAATTTCCCCCATGACGCCGTCCCGGTATATGCCGGTGATGGTTACAGGGCGGATGACATTGTGCAAATTGTCGCCTTCCAGATAGACCTTCACATAATTGGGGGCGTGGCCGGTGAAGTAGGGGCCATCCTTCTCCTCGAACAGCACCTGCTGCACCGAACCCACCAAATTTTCCCGGTAGGCCCGGCTCATTTCCTCCGCTACGGCAATGGCGGCCTTGCTGCGGGCTTCCTTGGTGGCATTGTTATGCTGCCCCGGCATTTTGTCCGCCGGGGTGCCGGGGCGGCGGGAGTAGGGGAAGATGTGCATATCCGAGAAGGCACACTTGCGGATGAAGGAAAGGCTGGCGGCGAATTCCTCCTCCGTCTCTCCGGGGAAGGCAACGATCATATCCGTGGTGATGGCACAGCCCGGGAAATACCGCCGAAGAAGACACACACCTTCGAAATATCGGGCGGTGTCGTATTTCCGATGCATCCGCTGCAAAACACTGTCGCAGCCGGACTGCATGCTGAGATGAAACTGGGGACAAAGGTTGGATAGTTTGGAAAGACGCTGGCAGAATTCCTCTGTGACAATTCTGGGCTCCAGAGAACCAAGGCGTATCCGCAGCTCCGGAACGGCGGCACAGACAGCCTCGATCAGCTCCGTGACCGGGGGCTTCCCCGGCAGATCCGCGCCCCAGCTGGCAATTTCAATACCGGTCACCACGATCTCCCGGTAGCCCCGGCGGGCCAGATCCTTGGCCTGCTCCACCGCCAGCGCAAGCGGGGCGGAGCGGACAGGCCCCCGAGTGTAGGGGATGATGCAGTAGGTGCAAAAATTGACACAGCCGTCTTGAATTTTCAGCATGGCCCGGGTGCGTTCTTCCAGACCGCCGGCGGGGAGAACCTCAAATTCCCGCCGGCGAAGAGCGTTGTCCAGGCTTTCCCGGTGGGCGCGGTTTTCCAGGGAAGCAAGCATTTCCTCCAGAAAGGCCTGCCGCCCGCCGCTGCCGCCGATGACATCCACTCCAAGGGCCCGGATATCCTCCGGGGCGTGCTGGGAGTAGCAGCCGCACACCCCGATCACGGCTTTGGGGTTTTCCCTGCGACACCGGCGGATGACCGCCCGGTTTTTCTTGTCCGCCACCGCCGTGACGGAGCAGGTGTTGATGATGTAGCCATCGCAGGGCTGGTCAAAGGAGCCAATCTCGTGCCCCTGGTCGGTCAGCAGCCGCTCCATGGCTTGGGTCTCATATTGATTTGTCTTACAGCCAAGGGTATAAAACGCGAACCTCATATGTCAATTCCACCAATATTTTTTTTGAATATTTGTTATAATCGTCCAAACCGACAGTTGCATTTTCACAAAAAAATGCTATAATAATGCTCACCGTAACAAATGTGGACAGGTTATCTTGATATTCCATTCAAAAACTTCATTCGTCAGAATGAAAGTTTTTTATAGGAAGATCCTAATGAGACGGGATGTTATGATTTTCTATCTCGAAAATCATAGAATCGACAACGCCGTTAGGCGGTGTCTAAATCGTATTAGAGCCGATTCTCGTTGCTCTCTATTATACACGATGTTTTGATGTTTGTACAGGCTGCAAAGGGGAGTTTTATGCGGGAATTTCGGATTATGCTTCGTTCGGTCAAGGATGTGCAGGATTTTGTATCCTTGGCGACAGCGGCGCCCTTCCCGGTTTGGGTGTGCAGTGAACAGTTTCAAGCCAACGGCAAAAGTTTTATGGAAATGTTCTGCTTGGACTTGACGCGAGTGCTGACGGTTTCTGTGGAGTGCAGCGAAGCGGAATGTGATCTGTTTCGGGCGGCGGCCAGCCGTTTTATGGCGTTTTAATATATTTCTCTTTCATGAAGGGAGCGCTGCCAGTTGGCGCGTCCTGTGAAGATGTTCCATTGTGTCGAGGGAAACATGCTAAGGGAATATCAGTTTCATTTCATTATGGCTCTAGTAGCACCGTCCTGGGAATACTCGGGGCGGGTTTTTTTATGCAAAGAAGGACTGCGAATACGTTCCGGATGGCAGAAAACAGTATTGGCAGTCCTTTCGCATTCCGGTCAGCTTTCCATCTGCCGCCCCAGAAAACCGGCGGCGGTTTTGGCCAGACTCTGGTCAGCCTCCTGCAAGGGCCCGTCTCCCTCGCCAAGAAGAAGCATGACACAGCCCATCAGATCCCCTTGGGACAAAATGGGGGATGCCGCGCCAAGCTGGTATTTCTCCTCTCCATCAGCGGCATAGATGGGGGTATCCCCGGCTTTAAAAAGGTAATTCTTCCGCTGTTCCATGAGCTTTTCCAGTTCAAGGGAATTGGGCTTGTCCATCAGCTCCCTTTTGGGGGCGCCGTGGAGGGCGATGATGCTGTCCCGATCGGCCACAGCCGCGATATGCCCGGTGGCAGCGCCGATCGACTCGCACATCTGCGCCGCGAATTCCTGCAGATCCCCCATAGGCGAGTATTTCCGGAAGATCACGCCCCCGTCCTTCTCTGTATAAATCTCCAGCGGGTCGCCCTCGTTAACAACATTGACAGTAAAGACCTTGTCCTTCTGGTGCGTGGACCGCTGGACGATGGTTGTGGATGCGATATCCTTACTGTCCGTGGAAAAATTTATGGAGTCCTCATGGTCAGGAGCCAGCTTCAGCAGAGTATCGATGTCCGGCTTCAGCTTCACATCCAGATGGTCGGTGTATACGCTGATGCGTTCCACCAGAAAGGAAATGTCCCGCTTGTCCAGGGTGGGCTTGCCCAGAATGTCGT
>CAYYGF010000149.1:0-5155 GCA_964471315.1 uncultured Oscillospiraceae bacterium
ACCTCTTCCGTCAGCCCTTTGGGCTGACACCTTCCCCAAAGGGGAAGGCTTTGGCTGGTGCGCTAAACTACAATTTATCTGTGTTACCCCTTCAAAAACCGCTCCATCAGCTTATATCCCTCCGGCTCAAAAATGCCGGTGGCTTTTGCCTCGGTCTCCCCATAATGGGCAATGGCTTTCCGCTGCCGGGTGCTGTCGTAGAGCACGTAGGGCACCGGGTCGGCGGTGTGGGTTCGCAGCCGCAGCAGGTTGGGGTGATCCGGCAGCACCAGGATCCGGCATTCCTCACCGGCATCCCGAACCGCTTTCCATACGGGAGCCAATACCCGGCTGTCCAGATACTCGATGGACTTGACCTTTTCCCCGGTAAGACCCTGGTGGGCCATCTCGTCAGGGGCCTCTACATGGATGTAGACAAAGTCACAGCCATCTTTCAGAAGGGCGTCGATAGCCGCCTGGGCCTTGCCCTCCCAGTTGGTGTCGATGGAGCCGGTGGCTCCCTCCACCTGGCAGACCTGCATTCCGGCGCCCACGGCGATGCCCTTCAGCAGATCCACAGCGGAGACCATGGCCCCCTTCAAGCCGGTTTTCTCCTGGAAGGATTGAAGGCTGGGCCGGGTGCCCGCCCCCCAGTACCACAGGGAGTTGCCCTTGTGTTTCCCCTCGGCGGCGCGCCGCTGGTTCAGCGGGTGCTGGTTCAGAATGTCAAAGCTGCGCTCCATGAAATCCCGCAGCACGCTTTCCTGGGGCAGCCAGGGGCCGATGACCTGGGTCAAATGGTCGTGGGGCGGCTCCAGACGGGCCAGACGGCCATGCTTCCAGACCATAATGTGACGGTAGCTGGTGCCGGTGTAGAACTGAAATTCCTCGCTGTTGAAGTGTTCCCGGATGGCGTCCATCAGAATGTCTGCGTCGGCAGTGGCAATCTCGCCGGAGCTGTGATCCAGAATGGTCTTTTCCGGGTAAGGCTCCGGCTCTGTCAGCGTTACCAGATTGCAGCGGAACACAATATCGTCCGGCTCCATCTCCACGCCCACGCTGAGAGCCTCCAGGGGAGATCGTCCCGTAAAATCCGTCAGAGGATCATAGCCCATGACAGACAGGTTTGCCACCTCGCTGCCGGGGGACATCCCTGCCGGTACGTTCTGTACCATGCCCATCTCGCCCATGGAGGCCAAAGCGTCCATGGCGGGGGTATTCGCAAATTCCAAAGGGGTCTTGCCCCCCAGGGCGGGTACCGGCTCATCGGCCATGCCGTCGCCCAATACTACGATATATTTCATATACGCGCTCCTTCCGCCGTGTGCAGACAAATGTATATAATAATGAATATATTACCATTCCCCAATCCAGAATACAATATGAAAAACTGACAGAAAATGTGCGCCGGAGAAAAGCCTGCATGGGCAAATTATACGGATTTCCAACGAAAAGCAGACGTCCTTTAAATGGCTGCTTTTCATCGCAGGTTTGGATTGGCGGAAAGAAAGGAATTCCCCACTTTTCAACCGGGGCAGGCTGTGGTATGATGAGGAAAAAGGAGGCGCATTTTGTGACACGTCTGGACGAAGCATTCTTCCACCGCCCCTGCCTGGAGGTGGCGCGGGAGTTGGTGGGAAAGCTGCTGGTGGTAAACGGCAGCTGCCTGCGGATCTCCGAAACCGAAGCCTACTGCGGGGAAGACGACACCGCCTGCCACGCCCATAAGGGCCGCACCCCGCGAACGGAGGTGCTCTACGCCAAAGCGGGAACCGTCTATATCTACCTGTGCTATGGTATCCACTGGCTGCTGAACATCGTCACGGGAGAGCAGGAGCAGCCGGAGGCGGTGCTGATCCGGGCCTGCCTGGAGGCGCCCGGCCCGGGACGACTGACCAAGGCCCTGGGCATCACCGGAAAATACAACCGCAGCAGTGTGTTGGATTCTCAGGATTTGTGGATTGGGGATGATGGATTCCGGTGCGAGGTGGAAACGGACAAGCGGGTAGGCATCGGCTATGCCAGCCAGGAGGATCAGAACAGGCTCTGGCGGTTTAAGCTGAAGGAATAACGCAATGCACGGTGCCGGGATACCGGCACCGTGACAAAATTTCTCTATGAGGACAAGGTTTCTCAGCCGCCATCGCCAGCCTTAACAGGCGCGGCGCCCAGGTATTCTTCCAGGCAAAGCCCCGAATCCTTCATGTCCAGGGAGACGGATTTTCCTACATACCGGAAGTGCCACGGCTCATCAATGATGCCGGTGATGGGCTCCTTCTCCTGGGTGTAGCGCAGAATGAAGCCGTATTCCCAGCAATGCTCCTGGAGCCAGGAAATGGCCTCCTCTCCCAATATATCCACGGCCAGACCCAGATGGTGCTCGCTGGTGCCGGGCAGAGCCACGGTTTCCAACGCTTTTTTTCGGGCATCCTCAAAATCCAGGTCAAAGTTTTTCATGTGCTCCTTGGTTCGGATCTCCAGAATGGCCGTCTGTTCCTCGATGGTGCGGTAGGCGGAGTTAAAATTGTATTCGATACCGGCGGCATTGCAGTCAGCCAGCATTTGTACCAGGGCATCGTAGCAACGGGCATCCACATCGTGGTAGTCTACCACATTGACCAGATCCGGCTCATAATATTCCGGCACCGGATTCAGCGCGTTGACTAGGATTACCGCAATCCCCTTGGGGGTGAAATAGTGAACCGCGCCGTCGATTTCGGTTGGCCCCACCGCGGCGTGACCGTCCTCGAATAAGTAGTAGGTATCCTCTCCCAGGGTCAGCCAGCCGGTTTCCATCCGGCCGGAATCTCCCAGATAATAGAGCTGCCCCTGGATTTCCTGCCAGCCGGTGGCCATGGGGCCGTCGGGGAGGAAGTAGTACCGTCCATCCTCCAGCTCCTGCCAGCCGGTGGCCATGGCCCCGTCCGGACCAAACAGGTAATCGCCGTCGTCCAGGCTGGTCAACCCGGTAGCCAGGATGCCGTCGCTGTCAAAGTAATACCGGCTGCCGCCGATGTCGGAGAATCCGGCGGCCATAATGCCCTCCGGGCTGAAATAATAGCGTCCGCCGTCGATCTCCTGCCAGCCGGTGAGCACTGTGCCGTCACGCAGGTAGTAGCGCCCTTCCTCCAGCCACAGCCAGCCTTCCACCATGGCTCCGTTGCCGCCGAAATAATAGATTTCACCGTCCAGGTCCAGCCAGCCGGTGGTCATGACGCCGGTGTCTCCGAAATAGTAGGTGACGCCGCCGATGTCCTGCCAGCCCAGGCTGGGGGTGCCGTCCTCGTGAAAGTAGTAGCGCCCGTCGTCTAAGTCCAGCCAGCCGGAAACCGGATGGGCGTGAAAGTCCTGATAAAAGCGGATGCCGTCCTTTTCCACCCAGCCGCTGCGATCCACATTCCGGTCATACCAGACAAGACCGCCGACAACGGACAGGACGATCACGGCGCACAGCAGAATAACCGGCAGAATCAGCCGATGTTTGGTTCTCATTTGCGTCCCTCCCGGGGTAATATCCGGGATATCGTAGCACAAAATGGGGAAAAAAGCAAGACACGTCCATTCGGAAAAAGAAGGTTATCCAATATCCGTGAAAAAACAAAAGAAAAACTTAAGAAGATTACCAGTAGAATTTTTGCCGAAATCTGGTATAATGGAAGCTATTCGCCTGGAAAGAATGAAACATAGATTTGGAGGAATTCCCCCATGGCATCTCAGGATACCAAGCTGAAAATTCTGATTACCACAGACCTGTATACCACCGAGACCAACGGCGTGGTCACTTCGGTGAGGAATTTGTTTGACGAGCTGACCGCCAACGGCCACGATGTCAAGATTTTGACCATTTCCGACAACCTGCACTCCCACAAGGATGGGGCGGTGTATTATATCCGCTCTGTGCCGCTGAAGGTAGTGTATCCTGACCTGCGGATGCCGGTGTCCTACCGCCATAAGCTGATCCAGGAGATCATCGATTGGAAACCGGACGTGGTGCACAGCCAGTGTGAGTTTTTTAGCTACCAATTCGCCGCCCGGATCTCCCGGATCACCGGCGCGCCCATCGTCCACACCTACCATACCCTGTATGAGCAGTATCTGACCTCCTATGTGGTTCCCAGCAAGCGGCTGGGGGATTACCTGGCGAAGGTGCTGTCCCGGGCCAGGTTGAAGCGGGTCAAGACCCTGGTGGCGCCTACCTTGAAAGTGGAGCACACCCTGGAGGGCTATGGCATGAAGGCCCCCATCAGTGTGGTGCCCAGCGGCATCAGCCTGGAGCAGCACCACCAGCGGCTGACTCCCCAGCAGCGGCAGGAAAAGCGTCGGGCCTTGGGCATTGCCGACGACGACCAGGTGCTGCTGAACCTGGGCCGCCTGGGTGGGGAAAAGAACCTGGGCGAGCTGATGGAGCTGTTTGCGGAGGCCCGGGAACAGAATGATCATCTGAAATTTCTGATCGTGGGCGACGGCCCTGCCCGGGAGGATCTGGAAAAGCAGGCCAGGAAGCTGGGCGTGGCGGAGAATGTCATTTTCACCGGCATGGTGGAGCCATCCCAGGTGCAGAATTATTACCAGCTGGGAGATGTGTTCGTCAGCGCCTCCACCAGCGAGACCCAGGGCCTAACCTACATAGAGGCCGCGGCCAATGGCCTGCCCCTGCTGTGCCGCCAGGATGACTGCCTGGCTGACGTGCTGGAGGAGGGCCAGAACGGCTACGAGTATACCAGTGCCGAGGATTTTCTCCGGGCCATCGATGAAATGGCCCATAACCCCGACTGGCGGGCCACCGCAGCCAAGCGCAGTGAAGAAATCGCCGCCAGCTTCGACAAGAAGGCCTTCGGCGAGGCCATTGAGAACATCTATGAATCCGTGCTGTAAGCAAAACGCGCCGTCAAACGCGGGTGCTCATAAGACAGTTAACAGACACAGTAGTTTGCATTACTGTGTCTGTTCTTGTGTTCTATTCCGTCATGTGATAATATGGGATAGAACAGATCTACAAATCGGAGTTTTTTAGTGATGTAAAGTCATGTTGCGGAAATGTAAAGTTGGTGTGGTAGCATTAAACGAAGCTTTCGGCTACAATGGAATCACCAAAGCAAAGGAGGTTTCGTTATGAAGTTATCAGAAAAGATTATTCAACTTAGAAAATCAAATGGCTGGTCGCAAGAGGACTTAG
>CAYYGF010000150.1:0-5123 GCA_964471315.1 uncultured Oscillospiraceae bacterium
GGCAGTAGTGGAAGCTCCAGCCGTTGCCCTCCCGGGGGAAGTCGATCCATTCGGGATGGCCGAATTCGTTGCCCATAAAGTTCAAGTAGCCTTCGCCGCCGCCGGCCAGGGTGAACAGACGGATCATCTTATGCAGGGCGATGGCTCGGTCGATCCGGGGATTGTGGCAGGCCTTGTCCATGTCGGTGTACATGTTGGCCCCAGCCAGCCGGAAGATCATGGTCTGGTCGCCCACCAGCGCCTGGTCGTGGGATTCCACATAGGCGATGGTGTTCTCGCCGGGACGGCGCAGGCACATGTCGCACCACATCTGGAAAATGTCCCACTGCTCATCGGACTTTTCCTTCACAGTCTTGATCCACATATCCGGCAAGCCCATACCCAGCCGGTAGTCAAAGCCGATGCCGCCGTCGGCAATGGGCAGGCACATGCCGGGCATACCGGACATATCCTCAGCGATGGTAACGGCCTTGGGGTTGACCTGGCGGATCAGCTCATTGGCAAGCTGCAAATAGGTGATGGCCTCGGTATGGGTGTTGTAGGAGAAATACTTGTCATTGGAATTGAAGTCCGTGCCCAGACCGTGGTCATGGTAGAGCATGGAGGTGACACCGTCAAACCGGAAACCGTCGAAATGGTATTCCAGCATCCAGAATTTCAGATTGCTCAGCAGGAAGTGCAGCACGCCGGTCTTGCCGTAGTCGAAGCACTTGGTGCCCCAGGCGGGATGATCGCCCTTGGGTCCGTCGTGGAAGAACTGCCAGGTGGTGCCGTCGAACATGTTGATACCCTCAGCGGTGTTCTTTACGGCGTGGGAGTGCACCACGTCCAGCAGCACCCGCAGCCCCATTTCGTGGGCCTTGTTCACCAGGTACTTCAAATCCTCAGGCTTGCCGAACCAGCTGGAGGCGGCATAGAAGTTGGACACCTGGTAGCCGAAGGAGCCATAATAGGGATGCTCCATAATGGCCATGAGCTGAATGGTGTTGTAGCCTGCCTGCTTGACCCGGGGCAGGGTGTAGTCGGCGAACTCCCGATAGGTGCCAACCTTGCCCTCCTCCTGGGCCATGCCCACATGGGCCTCGTAGATGTACAGCTCGTCCTCTCCGGCAAAATTCTGATCCGTCCAGGGGAAAACCTTTCGGTCGTCCTGAATCTCACAGGTGAAGGTGACGGTCTTGGGATCTTGCACCACCCGGCGGGCGTAGAGGGGGATGTGCTCGGTGCGGGTCATGTTGGCGTCCACCACGGTCTTGACCTTGCAGCCCTCCCACAGGGCGTCATCACCGGGGAGGAACAGTTCCCAGTTGCCGTTTCCGATGTTTTTCATGGGATGGCTGGTTTGGTTCCAGTTGTTGAAGTCACCCTCCAGGTAGAGCTGATAGGCGCTGGGGGCCCACTCCCGGTAGACCCAGCCGCCGTCCACATGGTGGAAACCGAAATAATCAAAGGCATTGGCAAAATCGTTCAGTGTCTGATCGCCGCTGAGAAGACGGCTCTTGGTAGAGCGGTACAGGAACATCCGCAGGTCGATGTCTCCGGCGAAGGGCTGCAATTGGGGATTCAATTCTAAAATTCGATACATAATGTCACCTTCTGAATTTGATTTTCACAGAAAAACAGGAGAGGCATTGGTTCTCGCTAACCTCTTATGGTACATTTTAGTGGATAAAACCAGTAATGTCAAGCGCCATTGCGGTTTCCTGTACAGAATCACCAAAAGAAGACAAAATCCGTGTTTTTATCCAATCTCCTTGCGCCGGAATTCCCGGTACATGATGGGGGCCAAAATCAAGGTCAGGAAGGTGTACACAGTGAGCAGAAGTGTCATGGCGCTACATACCTGGCTGCCGAGCTGATAGACGTAGAAATACCGCAGAGCCTGATAGATCTGCAGAAGCTGGTCCGGCAGCAAGCCCAGAAATTTGCCCAATTTGTCGTTATTTAGATTGTCCAGAAAGCTGGGAAGGCATATCAGCAGAAAGGGCACTGTCACAGCAAACAGGGCCGAGCGGGTCTTGGCAGAGACAAACATGGTGACAAAGGCGAAGAACAGGCAGCCGATGTAACCGCCCACCGACACCAGCAGCCAGGCCTGCCAAAGCTTCAAGTGGTAAAAGCTTTTCCACAGATCTACCTGGAGCGGACAGCTACCCCCATCAAACCCCAGAATTCCCAATGTAAGCAGCATATACATCAGAACGGCTGCCCAGTACAGCACCGTCACCAGCCAAAATCCCGCTCCGATTTTCGCAGCTGCGGCCTTGTCCCGGCCGTACCGTGCGGAGAAAAACACCGCATCGGCTTTCCATTTGAATTCGTTGGCGAAGATCCCTGCCGCCAGATACCCCAGAAGCAGCGCCCCCACCGCGATGACGAAGGGGGAATTGTACAATAGCTGCTCCCAGCCTTCGGCGTAGGTGTAGTAGAAGGGCGTCTCCAGGGTTTCGTATTGGCGGACAAGGTACTTCCGCTCTCCCTCGGTGAACAGATTGTAGGCGCTGCTGTTTTCTTCATACAGCCAGGCTTTCATCAGCTTGGTCCGGTTGGGGTAGAAGTCCTTGGCCTGGTCCGGGGTGACCCGCTCGTTGGTATACCAGTCAAATTCTTGAAAGCCGGAGGCGTAGGCATAGTTCATCATGTCCAGCACCGGGCGGTAACCCTGCCGCCAGCCGAAGGCGATGTCATTTTGCTTGTAGTCCTTGGACTGGGCCTCCGGGGTGGCGCTGATTTTTTGGTTCTCCCGGATGATCTTCTGAAGCTGCGCCTCATCCAGGGTGCCGGCCCAGGCCTGCTGGGCGGTACGCAGCTTGGAAATGGCGGCCAGGCCCGTTTCTGGGTCGCCCTGCTCGTTGACCCATTCCACGCCGCTGACTGCCATCCAGGCAGCAAGCAGCACCATCATAGCCAGCAGCACCAGGGCGATTTTTCCGCTGACACTGCTGAAAATCTTCTTCAGCTCAAATTTCACCATCTGAGCCATCTCCTTTTTCTCCGAAATAATACAAAAACACATCCTCCAGGGTGGCGCTCTGCTCTATGGCGTTTCCGGTGGGGGGATTGACCGACAAAATCCGCAGCTCCGCCCCGCCGGGGACGGTTTTGATGTTGGACACTTGGAAAGCGCCCAGGTAGGTCTCAATTTTTGCCTTGGGCACCACGGCGCTCCACACCCGCTGGGGCATGGTGGCGATGATCTCCGGGGCGGTGCCGGAGAGCAGGAATTCCCCGTTTTTCATTAGGAATATTTCCCCCGCGATGTATTCGATGTCCGAGACGATGTGGGTGGACAGCAGCACGATCCGATCCTCACTCAGCTCACTGATGAGGTTGCGGAACCGGATGCGCTCGCTGGGGTCCAGCCCGGCGGTAGGCTCGTCCAGAATCAGAATTTTCGGGTCGTTCAGCATGGCCTGGGCAATCCCTGCCCGGCGTTTCATGCCGCCGGAGAGGGTTTTCATTTTCCTGTTCCGGGCCTTATATAGCCCCACCTGCTTCAGCAGAAGACTTGCCCGCTGTTTTGACACGGCTGGCCGCAGTCCCTTGATGGAGGCGATGTACAGCAGGTAATCCTCCACGGAAAAGTCCGGGTAGAAGCCGAACTCCTGGGGAAGATACCCCAGCAGCCGGCGGTACTGCCCGCCCATTTCAAAAATATCCTGCCCGTCCCAGGTGATGGTTCCGGAAGTGGGGGTGATCAGCGTGGTGAGCATCCGCATCAAGGTGGTTTTTCCCGCGCCGTTGACGCCCAGAAGACCATAGACTCCGTTGGTCAGGGTGCAGGAAATACAGTCCACCGCCTTTAAATCTCCAAATTCCTTGGTTACATTGGCAATTTTTAATTCCATATTGGTTTAACCTCCCAAGTTTTGCGCCAGGATCGCTGGCCTCGGCAAATAATCCAGCCCAGAAAGAGGAGGGAGAGCGCCAGCAGCCCGCCCCACAAAATGGGGGAGACGGCCTGGTATACGGCATCCCGCAGCAGCAGGCTTTCCCAAAACGCCGTCCAAATGCCGCACAGCACCAGGCACAGTGCCTCCGAGGAAACCCGTCTGCTGTACAGACAGGAAAAGCAGATACAGCAGCTGACATTGCAGGGCAGTAAAAACTGCACCAGCAGTTCCCATAGGGTAGCCATGCCGCTGCACTGGACGCCCAGGAAAAACAGACTCAGCAGCAGCACATCCGCCCCGGCGAACAGGGTGAACCGGGCGGCATAGATCTGCCGCAGAGAATACAGGGCGGCTCCCTCCACTTCCATGGCGTTGCAGCCACGGTTTTTCCATAGCTCCGGCAGGGCTAACAGGGCAAACAGGGGCCCGGCGACGCCCAGACTGCGCTGCATATATTGGCTGCTGTCCGCAGATCGCAGAACACACCAAAGCAGGATCAGAAGCCCGCCCTGGAGCAGCCACCAGTGCTTTTGAATATAGCGGCTTTGCTGAAGCAGAAATTCCCATCGGGACAGGGGCCGCGCCCCTTCCGCCTCAAAAAAAGCGGCCTTGGAGCGGCGAATGGTTTCCTGAATGGCTTCCTCCCGACACACGGTATCCTTCCAGTTCATATGCGTTCCTCCGTTTCCAGAATGGCGGCCAGCAGCGTCCTGGCCCGTTTGATTCGGTATTTCACCAGAGGTACCCCGATGCCCAGAATTTTCGCGATTTGCGTCTGGGTTAAGCCCTGGATGAAGAACAGCACCGCCGTTTCCCGGAATTCCTTTGGCAGCTGAGACAGCGCCAGACGCACGTCTGTCTGTTCCTCCAGTACATCCTCCGAAGCGGTCTCCGGCAGCTCATCCAATGGCAGCTCCAAATGCTTTTTGCAGTGATCCCGGCAGCAGTTGCCCGCGATGACATACAGGTAATTGGCCGCCTTTCCGTAATGCTGGTATTGGGGAAGGGTGCGGAAAAATCGGGCGAAGGTCTCCTGGGTCATGTCCTCGGCATAGCCGGGATCCTGGATATGTATCCGGCAGTAGCGCAGAATGACAGGATAATATTTGCGGACAAAATCCTCGATGGCCTGCTCGTCGCCCTGCTTCATCCTGCGGATCAGCCAAAAATCCTCGTCCATGGTTTCCCTCCTTTCCCCGTATTCAAAAGCGCTTTCATTTAGAATAACGA
>CAYYGF010000151.1:0-5095 GCA_964471315.1 uncultured Oscillospiraceae bacterium
AGTAGTTCATCATGGAGAACATACCCTTCTTCATCTCGCCGCCGTACCAGGTGTTCAGGATGACCTGCTCACGGGAGGTGATGTTGAAGGCCACGCAGGTGCTGGAGTTCAGACCCAGCTCCTTGTAGTTCTCCACAGCGGCCTTGGAGGCGTTGTAGACAACGAAGTCGGGCTTGAAGGTAGCCAGCTCTTCTTCAGAGGGAACGATGAACATGTTCTTGATGAAGTGAGCCTGCCATGCCACCTCCACGATGAAACGGACGTTCATCCGGGTGTCGGCGTTGGCACCGCAGAAAGCGTCCACGACGTACAGCTTCTTACCAGACAGCTCCTTCACGGCCAGGTCCTTCACGGTAGCCCAGACGGACTCGCTCATGGGATGGTTGTCGTTCTTGAACTCATCGGAGGTCCACCACACGGTGTCCTTGGAGTTCTCGTCCATAACAATGTACTTGTCTTTGGGGGAGCGGCCGGTGTAAACGCCGGTCATAACGTTGACGGCGCCCAGCTCACTGACCTGGCCCTTCTCATAACCGGTCAGAGCGGGATCCATTTCCGCGGTGAACAGGTCTTCGTAAGAAGGGTTGTGGACAATCTCGGTGGTGCCGGTAATGCCATACTTACTCAGATCGATCTGTGCCATAATGCATAACCTCTTTCATTTAAAATAGAATATCAAATAAAGAAATACCAACATGGGGCAGGAATCCCCACCATTCATCTTGGTACCCTATATTCTGCTATTCTATCTTACACTATCGATATAAGAAAATCAATAACAAAAACGTAAATTTTTTTGTCGCGCGGCGAGTCGCCGCCGCTGCCTGCCGTTATTTTGGAATGGTAATCGTCAACACGATCTGGCGGTCGGTTTCCCGGCGTTCGGAGACGGCGGGGATGCCGCTGCGCTGGATTTTTTGCAGGCTTTGGGTTAGGCTGTTGAGGAAAGCCCCCACGTTGGCGCTTTGGGGCCTGGCAGGTTTGGCGGCCAGCAGCGCGTCGATGTAGCTTTCCGCCCGGGCCACGCTCATGTTCTGCCGGGCGATCTCCCGGATGGCAGCCAGCTTTTCCTCCTCGCTGCCCAGCCGCAGCAGCGCCCGGGCGTGGCGCTCCGTCAGTCCCGCCTCCCGCAGAGCGGCCAGAACCGGCTCCGAGTGCTTCAGCAGCCGCAGCTTGTTGGCTATGGCGCTTTGGCTCTTGCCCAGCAGCCGGGCGGCCTGCTCCTGGCTCATGCTCCAGTCTTTGACCAGCCGGGCAATGCCCATGGCCTCCTCGATGAAGTCCAGATCCTGGCGCTGCAAATTTTCCACCAGAGCGGCCATGCCCGACTCCCTATCGTCCATGCTCATGATGATGCAGGGAATGTCCGTGACCCCCGCCAGCTCCGCCGCCCGGAGCCGCCGCTCCCCGGCGATCAGCTCATAGCCGCCGCCCCGGCGGCGGACAGACAGGGGCTGCAAAATGCCGTGCTGGCGGATGGAATCGGCCAGCTCGTCCAGGGCCGCGGGGTCAAAGACCTTCCGGGGCTGGGCCGGGTTGGGCCGGATGGAGCGGGCAGGCAGAAAAACCACCCGTCCGGTTTCCATATAGGTTTTCAGCTTTTGGCATTGCATTGCCCGTCCTCCCTTGTAAAATGGTGCTACCATTGTAAGCCGTTGGGGAAAGGGAAAACCAGCGAATCCGGCACGGAGGACGGGGGAAATGTGCGACAGGTTTTTCCAACATAAGCGTTTTCAAAGCCTTCACATTTTTTCATTTTCCTATTTACATTTTCTGCCGAATCGTGTATATTAGGTTGCGAACAGAGTAGGAGACCCCGCGTTAAGTGCCACCGGGACGGGGAGTTGCCCGGAGGACGAAGGAACTTTTCCACGATGGGGTCACCGCACCCGCTGTTGCATATGGGATAGCCTCCTTTATGTAGCAACGATACTCGGTCGGGCGAATGGTCGGCTGTTAACGTGCTGCCCTTCCCCACGGGTGATCCATGACATCAACTCCCTGGCGTCAAAAACGCCGGGGAGTTTTGCGTTCATGGGCCGTTGGGGCAGTGTATGTGCTTCCGGTCGTTGCCTACAGATTAAGGAGGAATTTTTTTATGGCAAAAATCCAAAAACCAACCACCCTGTACAAAACCCCCTTCTCCAAGGCCTACTGGCATGACGCGTTCCTGGAGCTGAAGGACACCAAAATGCTGGTGATCGCCGCGCTGATGATCGCCCTTCGTGTGTCCATGAAGTGGACGGTGATCCCCCTGGCCCCTAACCTGAACATCAACGTGGGCGCACCCCTGGTCAACGCCATGGGCGCCATGATCTTCGGACCGGTGATGGCAGCTCTGGCCGCCTGCGTGTCTGACCTGCTGGGCTTCCTGCTGTTCCCCCAGGGCGGCACCTATTTCCTGCCCTACATGTTCGTGGAGGTTGCGGGCAGCGTGCTGTTCGCCCTGTTCTTCTACCGGGCGAAGGTGACGGTGACCCGGGTGATCCTGGCCCGGTTCTCCATGGATCTGTTCGTGAACATTATCCTCAATTCCCTGGTGTCCATGTGGTACTACGCCGTGATTATGGGCAAGTCCTACGCTTTCATGATCCTGCCCGCTGTGATCAAGAACCTGTGCCTGTTCCCCATTGAGTCCTTCATTCTGACGCTGTTCCTGGGGGTGGTGATCCCTGTGACCCGGCGGATGAAGCTGACCTACGGCTCGGCGGAGGAAGACGGCAAGGCGCTGAAATTCGACAAGAAGCAGCTGGCTTTGCTGCTGGCGCTGTTCGCCGTGGGCGTGTGCTGCGTGGTGGGCTACCTGTCTTACTACTATGAGCACAACTCCATCTCCGGCAGCTACAGCGCCCAGGAGCGCTACGAGATCAACACCACCATGACCGATGTGGTGGT
Source organism: uncultured Oscillospiraceae bacterium (assembly GCA_964471315.1). GTDB lineage: Bacteria > Bacillota > Clostridia > Oscillospirales > Oscillospiraceae > Faecousia. The sequence goes on from CAYYGF010000151.1 coordinate 2,896, forward strand.
GGCCCAGAGCGACGAATATGACGATGACACCCTGGTGACCACGGTGGAAAGCGCCTACAAGAAATTCCTGGGCGAGACCACGACTTACAATGTGGCGGTGTACGTGGTGGACGAGGCCGCCTTGGAGGGCTACGAGAAAGACCTGGAGACCATCCGGGGGATGTCCAAATCCAAGGCGAAAGCCGTTGCCGAGGACGGGGTGATGACCCGGGCCGCCGACGCGGTGATCGTGCTGAATAACGACACTGGCGAGGTCGTCTCCTTCCAGATGGGGCAGTAATCCGAATGAAAAGGGCCCGCGAAAGCGTGCCCTTTTACTTGACTTTTGCCGAAATGATTTATCAAAGAAAAGAAATACAAGACATAAAAGGTAAGAGGAGTTTTTACAATGAAACGAATTTTGGTTCGCGCGGACGATCTGGGCTACTGCGAGGCCGTGAACTACGGCATTGCCAAGGCGGTGAAGGAGGGCATCATCCGCTCCGTGGGGCTGATGCCCAACATGGAGGCGGCGGAGCATGGGGTGCAGTTGCTGAAGGGGACGCCAGTCTGCTTCGGCCAGCACACCAATATCTGCGAGGAATACCCCTTGACGGATCCCGCCTTGATTCCCAGCCTGGTTCAGGCCAACGGAAAGTTCAAGAACAAAGCCGAATACCGCCAGGCCAAGGAGGATTTCGTGGTTCTGGAGGAGGTCATTCTGGAGATTGAGGCCCAGCTGCGCCGGTTTGTGGAGCTGGTGGGGGAGGAGCCCCATTATCTGGAAGGTCACGCGGTGCCCAGCGCCAATTTCTTCAAGGGATTGGAGATCGTGGCCCAGCGTCATGGCCTGCACTACCTGGGCATGAACCCGGCGGGCACCGTTCGGTTCCGGAATACGGAGCTTTCCTCCAGCATGGACAGCATGAAGCCGGACTATGATCCCTTCCAGAGCCTAAAGGAAGCCGCCCTGCGGGACGTGGGGGAAAATGGCTGCGTTATGATGATCTGCCACCCGGGATACGTAGACGAGTACGTCTATGAAACCTCCTATCTTACCCGCCAGCGGGCCCAGGAGGTAGCCATGTGCATCGCTCCGGAAACCAAGCAATGGCTGGAAGAAAACCAGGTGCAGGTAGTTACCTATGATGATCTGTAAGATAGATATAAGAAAGGGCACGCGAAAGGCGTGCCCTTTTTGCGGACATTGCGGCGCTTTATTTGTTAATTTGAATAAAAAAGGAACCGCAAAATGGTGCCGTTGTGCATCTTTTGGCTTTCAGAATGCCAAAAAATAACGGGAAATGCCTGGCTAGATTGCAAAAATAGGGAATTTGGAAAAATTGCAAGAAATTTTGTGAAAATATTTGCATTTTTTCTGTGCATATGCTATAGTATATAAGCATTATAAAGCAATCGAAAAATATAACAAAAACAGCGAAAAAGGAACACTGAAAGGGGTATGAGAGATGTCTCATAAGTATGTCTACCTGTTTACCGAAGGAAACGGTAAAATGCGGGAGCTTCTGGGTGGCAAGGGGGCTAATTTGGCCGAAATGACCAATATTGGCTTGCCTGTTCCCCAGGGCTTTACTATTTCTACGGAAGCCTGCACCAAGTATTACGAGGATGGCCGTACCATCAACCCGGAAATCCAGGCGGAGATCATGCAGTATGTGGACAAGCTGGAGGAAATCACTGGCAAGAAGTTCGGCGACTTGGAGAATCCGCTGCTGGTTTCCGTCCGTTCCGGCGCCCGGGCCTCTATGCCCGGCATGATGGACACCATTCTGAACCTGGGCCTGAACGAGGATGTGGTTGGCGTCATGGCCGCCAAGTCCGGCAACCCCCGCTGGGCCTGGGACTGCTACCGCCGCTTTATCCAGATGTACTCCGATGTGGTCATGGAAGTGGGCAAGAAGTATTTCGAGGCCCTTATCGACCAGATGAAGCAGAAAAAGGGCGTCGTCCAGGACGTGGAGCTGGATGCCGAGGATCTGAAGGAGCTGGCCTCCCAGTTCAAGGCCGAGTACAAGGCCAAGCTGGGTGTGGACTTCCCCACCGATCCCAAGGAGCAGCTGATGGGCGCCATCAAGGCCGTGTTCCGCTCCTGGGATAACCCCCGGGCCAATATCTACCGCCGGGAAAACGACATCCCCTATTCCTGGGGCACCGCTGTTAACGTTCAGTCCATGGCCTTCGGCAACATGGGCGACGACTG
>CAYYGF010000152.1:0-4999 GCA_964471315.1 uncultured Oscillospiraceae bacterium
CGGTGTGCATGACACCCTCCATGTAGTTGAACCAGGCGTGGAACTTCCGCTCGATAACGGACTCGAAGTCCGCCTGCATCTTCTTACCAGCGACCTCTACGTAAGTTGCCAGAGCCAGATCCTTGGCCTCGTCCAGATCGGGTCCGATGATGGTGATCTTGTGATCCTCGATTTCGTTCAGCTCCCGCATGACCACCAGCTCCGCGGTGGGGTTCTTGGCGGACCAGCACTCGTTGTGCATGTCGGCCTTGCGGATGATCTCGCCCTCGAAAGCGGCAGCGAACGCTACGGGGATGGGCAACTCCTTGACCTTGATCTTGATGTTACGCAGCTCCAGAGACTTCTTGACTGTCTCGTTGTGGTCGCAGACGGATTCCAGCGCGCCGGGCACCTGGTTCTCGCCCAGGTCGATGTCCACCACCACGGGGAAACCCAAGGCAATGGCGCCGGCACCAGCGGAAACCACCACAGCGTCAATGGCGCCGAAGGTGTTCACGAAGGCAGGCACACGGTTCTTGGTGTAATCCAGCAGGCCAGCCAGGTTGCCAGGCTGCACATTGCCGAAAATCAGAGCCGCACGGATAGCCACAGTGACAACGTGGATGACGGAGGTCACGTCATGGCCCAGGGGGATGACACGCAGCTCCAGACCCATTTTCACGCCGCCCTCGGCACACTGCTCGATGACGTCGCCCACCAGGAAGGTCATAATGCCCTTGGACTGGTAGTCCTTGACCACCTTCACCACATCCTCGGCATTGTCCGCCTTGCCCAGCACCACGGCCACGCCGGGGATATCGCCGGTAACCAGAGGCACGCCCAGGGAGCGGATGATGGGATCGGGCACAAAGCCGATGCCAGTCTCATTCTCGTAGGGGTTGGCGCCGTCCACATATTTCAGTCCCTCGATGATCTCCGCGCCCACGGCGGTGGCAAGGCCGGCATTCAGCGCCTGACCCAGATCCTCCTGGTTGGTGATTAGGCTCTTCAGAACCCCCACGCAGGCGGGCAGGTCACCCAGAGTCTTAACCTTCACACCGGTAGCGGCGTAGATGGTGGGGAAAAAGTACGCGGTATCGGGGAAGGCAATTTCCTTCTCTGGGCCGTACTTGGCGATAGCGTCATTCACAGCTCCCTCGGTCAGGCCCGCAACAGCATTGGAGCCGCCATAGATCAGATCGGTTAATACACTCATATAAAGTCCTCCCAAATTTTCAATGAAATTGGATTTATATTAAGCCGGAAAGGCCGAATATACAGATTTAGTGTGGTGTTTGGCGTTTGAAGTGAGGCGTTTTATGCCACATTCACCAGGCCAACACCAATCGCTGAAAGCGCTTCGTAAAATGCTTCGCCGCCCTCATAATATCGATAGTGATCCAGGTCGGCAGCGATTATGATTTGACCGGTGTTTTTGACATATACCACCGTGGGATCGCCGCCTCCCGGTAAAGATAGAGCTCCATCCCGGGTGACCTTGGTGGCTTCAGCGGCAGCCAGGATCTCATCCAGCGGTGGCGAGGCGAATTCCTGTTCCCGTTCCTGGCTGTCCGGATCTCCCGCCAGGAGCCGGGCCTTGGTCCAGGATGCATCCGGAAGTACGTCCATCATGGAAATCTCTCGCTTCCAATACATCCACAGTCCCGTAATCAGAAGCACTGATACCACAATCAGGATGGCTGCTTTTTTCCCTCTTGACACTTCGCCGCTCCTTTCGCAGTTTTCTTCGGCTTTTTTACCCTTGTTTTCAACTGTTTGGCAAACTCCGGGAATTCTTCGCAGGTGTTATGGAGGGTATATTCTCCGTTAACGATGAGTCTGGCCATTTTGGCGGGGGATGTGGTGGTTTTCCCATTCGCGTCCTGGCCTTGTACGCGTTTTAGCTTGGAAAACGGGATGGCGAAAAAGCCGTCGCCGTCCTCCATCAGCAGCCGCTTGGAGGTCAGCACCCACCGTCCGCCCCGATTCGGGCAGACCAGCTTGACATTCTCCCGGGGCTGAAGCACCGTCTCCAAGCGCCGGGTAAAATCTCGTTCCTTGCGCCTTCGCCGCTTGCAGGCGGCAGACCAGACCACAAAAAACAGGATCAGCGCCCCAAGGGCGCACAGCAGCAAATACTGCCATACTTGCATTGTGGTGTTCCTTTCGGTTGGGGAATTGCAAAGTGGCTGGGAGGGAGTTCCCTCCCAGCCATAAAATGCTAGGGAAATGTTCTGTTACACGCTGTACAGCCTCGCGTTACCGGGCAGACCACCCAATGGTCTTGGATCATAGACCCGCCAAGCACGCATTGCCAGCAGGCGCTGCCCGCTTACAGATCCAGGTAGGAGTCGGAGTACAGAACGTGGTTCTTGAAGATATCGCAGGACTTGATGGTCTCCATCAAGCGCAGGTCGTTGGGGTTGACGATGGCGGAGGTCAAGCCCTGCATCATGCACATGGCCACCAGAGCGGAGTCCATGATGGGACGAACATTCTTGGGCGCGCCGTTAGAGTTGTTGGACAGGCCGCCGGTGGACTTGAGGCCCTCGTTGGAGAACAGCTTGATGGCTTCCAGAACTTCCATCTGCTTGTCCTGCATGCCCTTGACAACCAGGAACAGGGGGTCGAACCACAGGTCGGTGGCATCCATGCCCAGGCTCATGCCGCGCTCCAGCATGTTGTGGCAGTGCTTCATGCGCTCTTCGTTGTCCTTGGCAATGCCGTCGGCAGAGCACAGGGCGATACAGATGGCATCGTTGGCAGCAGCCAGGTCGATGTAGGAGATACGGGAGCCGGCGTCAGCGGAGTTGACGATGGGCTTGCCGTTGGTGCGGTTGTAGACCTTGATACCGGCCTCGATAGCCTTCTTGTTGGCAGTATCCAGCGCCAGAGGCACATTGTTGAAGTTCTCCTGCAGCAGCTTGACCGCCCACATCATGCGCTCGGGGCCGTCCTTCTCGGCAGGTCCGATGTTGACATCCAGATAAGTGGCACCGGCAGCGATCTGCTCAGCGGCACGCTTCAGGATGGGCTCGGGATCCCGCTCGTCCATAGCCTTGCGGATGGAGGGCGCGATGCAGTGGATACGCTCGCCGATGGTGACGAAGGTGGGGGACTCGGGGTTGTGGCCCTTGTACTTGACGCCCATGTCCACGACCTTGATCTCGGGAACCTTGGTAGCCAGCAGCTCGTCGAAGGACAGCTCCTTGACTTCCACGGTGGTGGCAGCCTTGGCAGCGTTCTCAGCAGCGGCGGCCTTGGCGGCGGCCTCGTACTCCTTGTCCTTCATGTACTTGGGCAGCTGAACGGCCTCGGTAGGACCGACGACCACATTCCAGCCGGGCAGCTTCTCCTGGATCTCGCCCTTCATCACGGCCACCTTGCCGGGGATAATCAAGGTACGGTTCTTAATCTTGTTCTCGATGTCCAGATCCTGGAAGGTCTTCTTCACGGTGGAGGAGGAGAACTTACCGGCAGCCCAGGCAGTCAGAACGGACATGCCGGAAGCGTCGGTGATGATCAGGTTCACGGGCTGGTTGCTCCGCTCCAGTTCGCCGGAGACCAGGAAGTAGGTCAAGGCGAAGTCCACGGTCAGAGCACAGGGGCTGTTCTCGTCGGCGCCATTCAAGGGGTAGATCTTGGACTCCACCTTCATGGGCTTCTGAGGATCGGTGAAAATGTTCTGGCGCAGGCCGTACAGAGGCAGGGCCTGGGCATAGGTCATATTCTCCATGACCAGGATGGAAGCGTACTTCTCGGTGAACATGGAGGCGTAAGCGGTCTGCAGACGGTCGTCGCCCTTGGCCAGCCGGGCCAGGTTCACGATGGAAGGATAGCCGAAGGAACGGTCGCCATCCTTCAACGCGGTGCGGCGAACCAGAACGGCGTTGGCCAGGGTCTCCTTGGCGGTCTTGCCGGTGACATCCAGCACCAGGTTCTTGTTGCCAGCGGCTTCCAGCTTCTTCACGGTGTCGTACAGGTCGCTCAGGTTCTCGGCGTAAACGCCCAGGGTAACACCGGCTTCCTTAGCCACAGCGTTCATGGTCTCCCAGTTGTCGGGGGTCGCGCCGTCCAGAATCACGTTCTTGCCGGCCACGGCCAGGGCGGCCTTGGCGCACTCGGCGTCCCAGCACTCCAGGATCAGATCCCGGCCGGTAGCGGCAGCCTTCTCCACCAGCTTGGCATAGACAGCGGGATCGGACTGCTTGTTGGCAACAAACAGGAACTCCACGTACATCCGCTCGCCGATACGCTCGTAGTCCACCTTGGCCATGGCAGCCAGCTTGGCATCCACAGCGGCATCGTCCATGCAGGTGCACAGAGAAACGGCGAACAGGTTCTTGTTGACCAGAGTCTTCTCATGACGGTATAGCACCGTCTCGCCGCCCAGCTTGTGGCTGCCCACAGCGATGGTCTTCATGGGAGGCGCGGTCTGCTCATTGAGCACCGCCTTGGCGTCGTCAGAGAAGTAGGGGCACTTATCGATAGACACAGCGCCCTGGGCCACCTTCATGCAGAATGCCATACAGGTGGGGCTGCCGCACTCCTTACAGTTTTTCTTAGGAGACAGCTTAAAAATGTCAAGACCTTTCAATGCCATTGTATGTATCCTCCTTCCGATTAGACGAGCTCGGTAATGAACTTATGAACGGTAGCGATGGCCTCGGGATGGCGCATGATGACAGCGTCAGCGCCGCCGGTCAGGTTGGCAGCGGCGGTGGAAATTTCCATCTCGATGGCGCGCTCTTCCCGGCTGCCCCATTCGGGTTCATCTTCCTCGGAAGCGGTGGACTCCTTCACGCTCCAGGTGTCGGGAGACACGGGAGCCATGATGGGCATCTGCAGGTCGGCATCAGACTGAGCCAGAGCGGCCAGGCGGACACGATCCAGGGTGGAGGCCACATACTCAAAGCCATAGCCCACGGCGGCGGTGCCGATGTTCATGACAATGTTCTCGGGGTTGATGGACAGGCCCTTCAGCATGATGTTCAGCTGCTTGGCCAGGTTGATGTCGTCG
>CAYYGF010000153.1:0-4965 GCA_964471315.1 uncultured Oscillospiraceae bacterium
AAGGTGGCCCGCAGGCCGCCGGAGGGGAAGGAGCTGGCGTCCGGCTCGCCCCGCACCAGCTCCTTGCCGGAGAATTCCATAATGACCCGTCCATCACCGGTGGGGGTGATGAAGGAGTCGTGCTTTTCGGCGGTGATGCCCGTCATGGGCTGGAACCAGTGGGTGTAGTGGGTGGCCCCCTTTTGGGTGGCCCAAAGCTTCATGGCCTCGGCAATTTCGTTGGCTACCTCCAGTGTCAGCTGGGAGCCGGTGGTGACACAGTGCTTCCAGGCCAGGTACACATCCGAGGGAAGCCGCTGCTTCATGGTTGATTCATTAAATACGTCGCTGCCAAAAATTTCAGGGACATTCAGAATATCGCTCATCGCGGCACGTCCTTTCCGAATTCATGGGCCGTTGGAAAAAGGATTTTGACCGGAAATCCCGTGATTTTCCATACGAATACCATTATCCATAAAAATTCTAGTCAACTTTTCACAAAAAAGCAAGGCGTGATTGTGCAGTAAAAACAATTGCCTTTTTCATTTGGCTTTGTGCAAGTCTCCAATTTCTTGATTTTAAAGCTCGAAAATGAATTTTTTGACAATATGATATTGCATTTTTTGATATTAAGGCATATAATAAGCCGAGAAATTCAAGGAAATCCCCGAAAGGATGATGGATGTGACCCCCTATTCTTGCATGAGTAAGGAAGAGCTGGAACAGGAATACCAGCGTGTGCTGGCGGATTTTGAAAACTGCAAGGCCCAAGGCTTGAATCTGAATATGGCCCGGGGAAAGCCTGCCAAGGCCCAGCTGGACCTGGTCAGTGGCATTCTCAGTGAAGTACAGTCCGCTGAGGACTGTTTTGACGATGGCATCGACACCCGCAACTACGGCGAGCTGGCGGGCCTGCCCAGCGCCCGGGCTTACTGGGCAGATGTGCTGGACTGCCGTCCGGAGCAGATTTTTGTCGGCGGTGTGGCGTCTTTGAATCTGATGTTTGATCTGGTTTCCCGGGCTTTCAGCCATGGCCTGCTGGACAGTCCCCGGCCCTGGTGCCAGGAGGAGAAGGTGAAATTCCTGTGCCCCGCTCCCGGCTATGACCGCCATTTCCGGATCGGCGAGTTCTTCGGCGCGGAGCTGATCCCCGTCCCCATGACCCCGGAAGGCCCGGATATGGATGTGGTAGAGGAATATGTGAAGGATCCCCAGGTGAAGCTGATCTGGACGGTACCCAAGTATTCCAACCCCGACGGCATCATTTTCTCGGAGGAAACCATCCGCCGGTTTGCCAACCTGAAGCCCGCCGCCCCGGACTTTGCCCTGGTCTGGGACAATGCCTACTGTGTCCATGAATTTAAGGGGGACTATGTGCCCTTCCCGGACATCCTTTCCCTGTGCGACCAGGCGGGACGGCCCAATATGGTCTATGAGTTTGCCTCTACCTCCAAGATCACCTTTGCCGGCGGCGGCATCAGCTGCATGGCGGCAAGCGTGGACAATATCCGGTATTTTACCAAGCTGTACGGCGTGCAGATGATCTCCAATGACAAGATCAACCAGCTGCGCCATGTCCGGTTCCTAAAGGACAAGGCCCACACCCTGGAGATTATGAAGGGCCACGCCGCCATTATGGCGCCCAAATTCCAGGTGGTTTCCGACTACTTGAACCGGGAGATCGCCCCTCTGGGCTTTGCCCATTGGAACGACCCAAAGGGCGGCTATTTTGTCAGCCTGTTTGCCATGTCTGGCACCGCTAAGCGGGTCTGGGCGCTGTGCAAAGAGGCAGGGGTGACCATGACCGAGGCTGGCGCCACCTATCCTTACCAGAATGACCCGGAGGATGCCAACCTGCGCATCGCCCCCAGCCTGCCCCCGGTGGCGGAGCTGGAACAGGCCATGGAGGTGCTGTGCACCTGCTTGAAGCTGGCGGCGCTGGAAAAGCTCCTGGAAAAATAAAAAAGACACTTTGCCCGGCACGACGGAAGTTGTGCCGGGCTTTTGCCGCAAAAAAAACGGGAAGAATTTACAGTTTGTCTATCCCTTTTCCGGAATCTGTGATAAAATAATTTCATAACAGACTTAGGAGGTACGATCTGTGAGAGAAACCGTGAATTTTAACCGTAAGTGGGCCTTTGCCAAGGGCGTTGCGGAACCCCCGGCAGAGGTGCCAAAGCTGTGGAATTTTGTCAACCTGCCGCATACCTGGAACGGCATCGACGGCCAGGACGGCGGCGGTGACTACTACCGCGGCCCGGCCTGCTATGCCAAGACCTTCCAGAAAACCGATCTGCCCCAGGCGGAAAAATACTTCCTGGAGATCAACGGCGCCAATTCCTCCGCGGATGTGTACCTGAACGGAAAGCATCTGCGCCATCATGACGGCGGCTATTCCACCTGGCGGGTGGACGTGACAGAGCACGTAGAGCAGGAGAACCTGCTTGCCATTGTGGTGGACAACGCGCCCAACGACCGGGTCTACCCCCAGATGGCGGACTTTACCTTCTATGGCGGTCTTTACCGGAACGTGAACCTGATCTGCCTGCCCCAGTCCCACTTTGACCTGGAATACTACGGCGGCCCCGGCATCAAGGTCACGCCCACCGTGGAGGACACGGATGCCAAGGTGGAGGTGGAGGTATTCCTCAAAAACCGCAAGCCTGGTCATACCGTCCGCTACAGCCTGCTCAATGCCGAGGGCACCGTCATCGGCACCTATGAGGGCGGCCGCAATGCCAACTTCCGGATCAAAAATGCCCACCTGTGGCAGGGGCGGAAGGATCCCTACCTGTACACCTGCAAGGCGGAGCTGCTGGAGAACGGCCAGGTGCTGGACAGCGTTTCCACCCGGTTCGGCTGCCGCAGCTACCGAATTGACCCAGAGCGGGGCTTCATCCTCAATGGCGTGGAATATCCCCTGCGGGGTGTCAGCCGTCACCAGGATCGGTGGGAGATCGGCAATGCCCTGCTTCCGGAGCATCACCGGGAGGATATGGATTTGATCTGTGAGGTGGGCGCTACCACCATCCGGCTGGCCCATTACCAGAACGACCAGTATTTCTATGACCTGTGCGATGAACGGGGCATGGTGGTCTGGGCGGAGATCCCCTATATTTCCAGCCATATGCCCGGCGGCCGGGAGAATACCATCTCCCAGATGACGGAGCTGGTGATCCAGAATTACAACCACCCCTCCATCGTGGTCTGGGGATTGTCCAATGAGATCACCATGAAGGGCGCATCTGATCCGGATCTGCTGGAAAACCACCGCATCCTAAATGATCTGTGCCACAAGCTGGATCCCACCCGGTTGACCACCCTGGCGGCGCTGAGCACTTGTTCCATGGACGAGGAATACATCCACATCCCCGATGTGGTGTCCTATAACCATTATTTCGGCTGGTACGGCGGCGAGACGGACAGGAATGGCCCCTGGTTCGACAAGTTCCACGCCAAGTATCCCAACACCCCCATCGGCTGCTCCGAGTACGGCGCGGAGGCGCTGAACTGGCACACCTCCGATCCCCAGCAGGGCGACTATACCGAGGAGTACCAGGCCCACTACCATGAGGAACTGATCCGGCAGCTCTATACCCGCCCCTATATCTGGGCTACCCATGTGTGGAACATGTTCGACTTCGGCTGCGATGCCCGGGCAGAGGGCGGCGAAAACGGCCAGAACCACAAGGGCCTGGTGACCATCGATCGCAAGTACAAGAAGGACGCCTTCTATGCCTACAAGGCCTGGCTCAGTGACGAGCCTTTCGTTCACCTCTGCGGCAAGCGGTACGTGGATCGGGTGGAGGATGTGACCAAGATCACCGTCTACTCCAACCAGCCCACAGTGGAGCTGTTTGCCAACGGCGTGTCCCTGGGCGCGAAGGAAGCGGCGGATCACTTTTTCTACTTTGACGTACCCAACCAGGGCGAGACAAAGCTGCTGGCTGTGGCAGGGGAGTGCCGGGACGAGAGCTTGATCCGCAAGGTGGAGAAATTCAACGAAGCCTACCGCTTGAAGGAGAGCGGCGCGGTGCTGAACTGGTTTGATATCACCCAGGTGGAGGGGTGTCTATCCTTGAATTCCAAGTTCGGCGACATCATGGCCACCCTCCAGGGCAAGATGCTGCTGATGTCCCTGCTGGCCAAGAAGATGCCCAAGGGCGGAAATGGCGGCCCGGGAATGGATCTATCCAACCTGGGCAGCATGATGGATATGCTCAACGGCTTTACCCTGCTCCGCTTGACCGGCATGATGGGCACCATGAATGTCCATTTCACCAAGGAAGAGCTGTTGGATATCAATGCCAAGCTGAACAAGATCAAAGCGCCGAAGAAATAACAACCAGCACCAGAAATCCCTCGGATTTCTGGTGCTGTTTCCATTCTTACGCTTTTTCCTCAGCTTTTTTTGTGGTTTTCTTGCGGGTAGATGGCTTCTTTTCGGCAGTCTTTGACTCTTTGGGAGCCTTCTTGGCGGAGGAAGTCCGGGCGGGCTTTTTTTCCTCGGCGGCGGGCGCTTCCGTTACCGCAGCGGGGGCCTCCGCGGCTTTTGCAGTCCGCTTTCGGGTGGTCTTGGGCTTTTCTTCCGCGGGAGCCTGGGGATTCTTCTTGGGACGGCCCGGCTTTTTCTTGGGGGCAGCCTCTTTTTCCACGTCCTCCGGCAGGATCACCCGCTCCTTCAGCACAACGGCGGTGCGGGCGGGGAGGTACAGCTCCACATAGTGCTTGCCGTCAAACATCTTGGTGGGATATGCGATATGCTGAACCTGGTTCCAGCCGCCGTACTTTTCATCGTCGGTGGACAAGGCTACGGTATACTCACCGGGCTGGGGCACGGGAACCAGTACGTTGGTCAGGGACATGCTGGGATGGAAGTTGAAGGCGAACAGCAGACCGTGGCGGTAGAATACCAGCGTCTTTTCCGGCTGTTTGTTCAGCAGCAGGTCGCCCATGCGCTGGTCGAAAATCCGATTTTCCTTGGTC
>CAYYGF010000154.1:0-4933 GCA_964471315.1 uncultured Oscillospiraceae bacterium
ATGACCCCGCCTTACCGGGCCGCTGCTTAAGCCCTGTAGACGATCTGGCTGCCGCAGACCGTTGCCAGGCATTTGCCGCTGACCTGCCAGCCGGCGAAGGGAGTGGCTTTTCCCTGAGAGAGGAAGTCCTTGGGGTTAATGTCGTAGCTGGCGTTTAAGTCCCAGACGGAGAAGTCGCTGCCCAGAGGCAGGCCGAAGCGCTTCCGGGGGTTCACAGCCAGCAGCTCCACCAGCCGCTCCAGGCTGAGAATGCCGGGCTTGACCAGATAGGTGTACAGAATGGGGAAGGCCGTCTCGATGCCCACCACGCCGAAGGCGCTCTTTTCCAGGCCCCGGGATTTTTCCTCCGGGGAGTGGGGGGCGTGGTCGGTGGCGATCATGTCAAGGGTGCCGTCCAGCAGGCCTTCCACCAGGGCTTCCCGGTCGGAAGCATCCCGCAGGGGCGGGTTCATTTTAAACCGGCCGTCCTCCTGGAGGAAGCTGTCGTCCATCACCAGATAGTGTGGCCCGGTCTCGCAGGTCACATCTAGGCCCTCGGCCTTGGCCTTGCGGATGAGGGCCACGCTTTCCTTGGTGGAGATGTGGCAGACGTGGTAGGCAACCCCGGTCTCCTTCACCAGCTCCAGATCCCGGGCAATCTGGCCCCACTCGCTTTCGGAGCAGATGCCCCGATGGCCGTGGGCCTTGGCGTAGGCGCCGTCGTGGATGTAGCCGCCCCGGAGCAGGGAATTGTCCTCGCAGTGGGCCACGATGGGCTTGCCCAGGGCCTTAGCCCGGAGCATGGCTTGGCGCATGGTGTCCTTGTCCTGGACGCCCCGGCCGTCATCGGAAAATCCCACAACACCGGGTGCCATGCCCTCCAGATCCGCGAGGATTTCGCCCTTTTCGCCAAGGGTGATGGCGCCATAGGGGTAGACGTGGATGCAGGCGGTATCCCGGATGATATCCTGCTGGAGCTTCAAATGCTCCACGCTGTCGGGCACCGGGTTCAAGTTGGGCATGGTGCATACCGCCGTGTAGCCGCCCCGGGCCGAAGCCAGACTTCCTGTGGCAATGGTCTCCTTATAAGAAAAACCCGGCTCTCGGAAATGCACATGCACATCACAAAAGCCGGGGAAAATCACGTAATCCGGAGAATTGAAAACAGAAAGCACAGGGGAGGAAATGGAAGCACCAACGCCGTCCACAAAAACACTGCCCAGGGATGCGGAAATTACCTTTGCCTTGGTCAGATCGGTCATAGCTGTCTCCTTTCTTGCGGATACCCAAAAAAATATCCTGCCGCAGCGGCAAGACAGAGTATGCGGCAAGCCGCTGTGTATTTATCTTGAAAATTATAGCATGGCGGTATCCGCTTGTCAAGAGAAAATTGGCGGGAGGAAAAATGTTGACATCACAACAATTATTTGCTATACTGTGACTCGTTGAGACAACAACATTGGAGGCGCGGAATATGGTAAGCAGATATGAAATATTCTCCACGGCGATTTCCAGCATGTATCACGACATTCAGAAAATCGAGCGGGTGGAGATGGCAAAATACGGTATGAAAGGCCCCCAGGCCCAATGCCTGTTGGCGATGAGCCGGTATCCCCAGGGCATCACCGCCGCCCGGCTGTGTGAGCTGTGCGAGCGGGACAAGGCGGCGATTTCCCGAACCCTGGCGGAGCTGGAACAGACCGGCATGGTTCACCGGGAGAGCGCCAACGGCTCCCGTTACCGGGCCAGCCTGATGCTGACGGAGCAGGGAAAAGCCGCCGCCGCCACGGTCAGCCGGACGTCCCAGCTGGCGGTGGAGCAGGCTGGCGCGGGACTGGACGACGAAAAGCGGGAGGTTTTTTACCAGGCTCTGGCGCTGATCTCGGAAAATCTCCACAATATTTGCAAAAATGGAATTCAATTGGAATATACGGAAGGATAAGGTGACAGTATGAGCGTTCAGATTATTGTAGATTCTACCACGGATATGACCCCCCAGGTGGCCAGCCGGGTGAGGGTGGTTCCGCTGACCATCCATTTCGGGGACAAGCAGTACGTTTCCGGCGTGGATATCGACGCGAACAAATTTTATGAGATGCTGGTGGAGAGCGACACCCTGCCCACCACCAGCCAGCCCACCCCTCTGGCCTTTGCGGAGGTTTTCCAGCAGGCAGTGGACGCGGGGGACGAGGTGGTATGCATCACCATTTCCTCCAAGCTTTCCGGCACCTGCCAGAGTGCCACCATTGCCGCGGCGGACTTCCCCGGCAAGGTGTTTGTGGTGGACAGCCTAACGGTGACCCTGGGCTGCGGCATCTTGACGGAGTACGCCCTAAGCCTGGCGGACAGCGGCATGGGCGCGGAGGAGCTGGCCTGGAAGCTGATGCAAAAGCGGGAGAAGGTACGCCTGCTGGCCCTGCTGGACACCCTGGAATACCTGAAAAAGGGCGGCCGGATTTCCTCCACCGTGGCCTTTGCCGGGGGATTGCTGAACATCAAGCCGGTGATCTGCGTGGACGATGGCGAGGTGAAGATGCTGGGCAAAGCCCGGGGCTCCAAGCAGGGCAATAACCTGCTGGTGCAGGAGATCAGCAAGGCCGGCGGCGTGGATTTTGCCAAGCCCCTGCTGCTGGGCTACACCGGCCTGAGCGACGCGCTGCTGCGAAAGTACATCACCGACAGCGCCGCGCTGTGGGAGGGCAAGGTGGACACGCTGCCCATCTCCATCGTGGGCAGTGTAGTGGGCACCCACGCCGGGCCCGGCGCAGTGGCGGTGGCCTTCTTCACCGCAGAACAGGATTAACGGGAAACGGGCAAAAAACCATTCCCCCAAAAAAGCCTCCCTCTAATGAGGGAGGTGGCACGGCAAAGCCGTGACGAAGGGAGAGAAAAATTGCGTATTCTATCCTATTTCTGGAAAATACAGCACATTTTCTGTTCTCTCCCCCAGTCAGCTTCGCTGACAGCCCCCTCATCAGAGGAGGCCAAGGGCACTTTTCGACACGCAGAACCGCCCCCAGAGCGCAATTGCTTTGGGGGCAGTTTCGTGTTTTACAGGGCGGCTTTGATTTTGGCGATCATTTCGCCGTACTCGGCGTCCGTTAGGTATTTCTTCCCGGGATTCATAGCGAAGGGGGTGCCCCACTCAAATTCGTCCTTGTACTTGGGCACCAGGTGGAAGTGCAGATGGCAGCCGCCGTCGCCGTAGGCGCCGTAGTTGACCTTGTCCGGGTGGAAGGCCTTGTGGATGGCATTGGACGCAGTGGCCACATCCTCGAAGAAAGCGGCCCGATCCTCGGCGGAAATGTCCACCAGCTCGGAGACGTGATCCTTATAGGCCACGATCACCCGGCCGGGGTGGCTCTGCTCCTTGAACAGGATCAGCTGGGAAACCTTCAGATCGCAGATCTTGATGCCGAAGCCCGCCAGAATGTCGCCGCCCATGCAGTAGCCGCAGTTGCAGTCCTTCATAAAAATTACCTCTTTCTGATTCAATTTATTGGTGCTTATCCCTAAAAAGATGATACCACAGATTCTCAGACCGGTCAAGCCGAAAAAATGCCAATTGCCCCTTCCCCAGGGGAGAATCCTATGATACAATGGGGAAAAAAGAAAGGTGGAAATCGATGATGGGTTATCTGTTCGCGTCTGTGCTGGGCTATCTTCTGGGCTGCTCCAGCATGGCCTACTATATTGGAAAATACAAGCACGCGGATGTCCGCAAGGCGGGCAGCGGCAATTTGGGCGCGTCCAATGCCACGGTGCTGTTCGGCTGGGGCGTGGGAATCGCCGTGGCGCTGCATGACATCGGTAAGGCGGTGCTGGCGGTTTTCCTGGCGAAGTGGCTGCTGCCTGGGCTGGAGCATGTGGGGGCGGTGGCGGGCATCGCCTGTGTGCTGGGACATATTTTCCCGTTCTACCTGGGATTCCGGGGCGGCAAGGGACTGGCCTCCTATTTCGGCATGACCCTGGCGCTGAACTGGAAGCTGGCGCTGATCGTGGCGTTGGTGATCCTTCTGGCCACGCTGATTACCGACTACATCGCCATCGGAACCGTAACGACCATCGTGGTGGTTCCGGCTTATCTGGGCATTGCCACCGGGAGCCTGGTGCTGACGGCAATCTTGTGCGTCGGCACCCTGGTGATGCTGGGCAAGCACTGGGAGAATCTGGCGCGGATTGTCAAGCGGGAGGAAATCGGCCTGCGCAGCACCATCCGGGGGGACAAACGGATTCGATAGTTATCGGAACATGCCAGACAGCCGAGCCAGGGGCTGGATGACGTTGGACAGATCCTGGATGGCCTGGTTGAGGGTGTCAAAGTCAATGCTGTTCAGCTTGTCCATGGACTGCTCCAGGCTCTGCTGGCCGGATACTACCAGGGCGTCCACGTTGGCGACCATCTGCGCCAGATCCAGCGCCGCCAGCTGCTGGGTGGTGCTCTCCAGATTGCCCAGAACCGTCTGGGTCTGGGTCAGCACCGCGTTGGCTTGCGGGACAAGGCGGTACACAACCCCAAAGGTTAAGCAGCAGCACAGCACCGCCGCCAGAGCCAGGGCACATAGAAATCTGCCCATGCGAACTCTCTGGCGGTTGGATTTTTCAATCTGCCGCAGCAGCTCCAGAATTTCCTTATTTTCTTCCATTCTAAGCACTCCTTTTCTATTGA
The DNA here is from genome assembly GCA_964471315.1 of uncultured Oscillospiraceae bacterium. Lineage (GTDB taxonomy): Bacteria > Bacillota > Clostridia > Oscillospirales > Oscillospiraceae > Faecousia. The sequence goes on from CAYYGF010000154.1 coordinate 4,649, forward strand.
TTGCTATATTCATTGTAGCATACCGGAGGGAACAAAGCAATCAAAAGGAAAAAATTCCCCGGTTTCCGCCGGAAAGATGCATATGCCAAACAACCGCGGGGCGTTCTTTTGGGAATGCCCCGCGCGTCTATATCCAGAATCGGGGCTTTCTTCTTTCATAATTGATAATGCGGATCAACCCAACTCAGAGGTGTGGCAAATTGTAATTTGTAGAACCAGCCAAAGCCTCCCCTGAAAGGGGAGGTGGGCCGCCGCAAGGCGGCTCGGAAGGGTGTGTGATTTGCG
>CAYYGF010000155.1:0-4894 GCA_964471315.1 uncultured Oscillospiraceae bacterium
ACATATCCGTCCACTCGGCGTTCTCGCCTTCAGCAGCATGGAGCAGGTTCTCGGCGGTGTCGCCCAGCTCGCCCAGGGCCTTGAACCAGAGCTTGGCGTGTTCCTTTTCGTTTTCCGCGGTCTGGAGGAACAGGGCGGCGATCTGCTCGTAACCGGCTTTCTTGGCAACGGAGGCGAAATAGGTGTACTTGTTCCGGGCCTGGGATTCTCCCGCGAAGGCCTCCCACAGATTCTTCTCGGTTTTGGTGCCGGCGTAGGGGTTCTTCTTGGGGGCTTCCTCGATTTTCACAAATTTGCTGGCGGGCTGCTTGCAGATGGGGCACCTAAAGTCCTCGCTCATAGGGCCTTCATGCACATAACCGCAGACGCTGCATTTCCATTTTTCCATTTTCGTTTCCTCCGTTTTCTCATTAAATTGAATGGTATGTAACAAAGAATTGACCACATCCGTGGGGATGTCGGGGTATGTTTTGATGCCTTCCAGGAAAGATCTGGTATTGCCGCTCTGGGGAAGCATAAATCCCGCCTCCCGACACAAATCCTCCGCCATCAGCCGGGAGGACTTTTCTACGGCGGCGCTCAAAGCGTCGGGCAGCTGGGCAGCAATGCTTTCGGCCTGGGCCTTGCTCTGGATCAGTCCGCGCAGGGCTTCCGTAACCTTCTCCTCCTTGGGCTGCTGGGGCGGCAGCTCTTTCGGCACCATGGAGATTGCCGAGGACGGACAGGCTTCGGCACAGGTGCCACAGCCAATGCATTTTTTCGGATCAATGATGCTGTTCTCGGTATCCGTTGCCCCAGTGGGACAGACATAGAGGCACAGGCAGTCCTTCGTACACAGCCGCAGATTTCTTACCGCATATTTCTCTCCCATATTCACACCCTCCTCTCCACTTTTTCAAACTTCCAGCTCGGCACCTTGCACACAGGACACAGCTCCGGCGCAGAATCGCCAACATAGACGAAGCCGCATACCGAGCAGACCCAGACGCCGGTGTTTTCCAGCATCTTCTCGCCCTCGACTTCATACCGGGTCAGCAGGGATTTCAGCATTCTTGTGACCTTCTCACTCCAAACCTGGCAGCGCAGGGCACCCCGATCCGGTTTCTGTCCGGCCATCTCGTTGCCGTAGGGGTAGCCCACGGTCAGATCCTTTTCGATCAGCTCCAGCAGCTTCTGAGTGCTGGCGTTTTCCATTGGCTCCGCCTTGCTGCGGAAGAAAGCCGCCAGCTTCCGGAAATCCTCTGCCTGCTGGGGCAGATACTGCTTTTCGCAGCCCCGAGCCAGATTGGAGCAGATGATGCTCATTTCCATGGGGGACAATTCCTTATCCACATGGGGCTTTTCCAGCACTGTCTCCTGCTTCATCTCCTGGGCCTTCTCCCGAAACTCGGATTTCCCAGCGCCGCAGATGGGGCACTTCCAATCCTCCGGCAGCTCCTCCCATTTGACACCGCTGGCTTCGTCATAGGTGTAGGAACAGATGGAACAGATCATTTGTTTCATAGGTTTTCTCGCCTCCTTCATGGTTATTATAACCATCGCAGGATGAAAATCTGTGATGTTGTCACCGAATTAACCGCAGGAATGATGGCCGCAGCTGTGACCCTCCCCGTGGTGGTGATGGTCGCAGTGAACGTTGGGGTCGAAGTCCAGCTTTCCCGCTGCCAGTGCTTGAGCTGCTTCGTCCGCATTGCCGGACACGCCGCCGTACAATTGGATGCCCGCCTCTTTCAGCGCCACCTGGGCACCACCGCCGATGCCGCCGCAGATGAGCGCGTCCACCTTCATCGCTGCCAGCAGCCCCGCCAGAGCGCCATGTCCGCTGCCGCCTGCGTCCACCACTTCGGAAGTGATAATTTGTCCGTCTTCCACATCGTAGAGCTTGAACTGCTCTGTGTGACCGAAATGCTGGAAGATTTCTCCGTTTTCATAGGTTACTGCGATTCTCACAATTGCTTCTCCTTTCGGTTTGACAGAAATCTGATTGTAGCTTTGCTTGTAGCAGAAGCCGCAAGCCCTTCTACCGCCGGAGCAGAGCCGGTAGTCCCCGCCTTGGATGCGCAGAGGAAGTCCCTCCACCAGCACATTCGCCAGCTTTTTCCGGGCATCGGCGTAAATCTGCTGAACAGTGGTGCGGGCCACCTGCATCCGCTCGCTGCACTGTTCCTGGGATAGCCCCTCCTTGTCAATGAGCCGGATGGTTTCGTATTCCTCCACGGTGAGAATGACCACCTCTTTGGAGCCAGACAGCCCCTCCGGGGAAAAGGAAATCGTCTTAGGAAGCTGACAGACGCTTCTGCGCTTCTTTGGCCTTGGCAATGGGCACTCCCCCTTTTCAGATAATCCCAGTATACGTTTATTTTCGGCATATGTCAAGAATAATAATTGACTTATGTTGAAAACTTGATTATACTGGAGGAAGTAAGAAGGAGGCGGAACCATGGAACTCAAAGACTTTTTCCCCATCTGGAATAAGCTTACACCCGGGCAGCAGGAAATCCTCACACAGAACACATCCCGGCGTATGGTTCCCAGAGGCACGCCGCTTCACACCGGCGGCATGGAGTGCAGCGGTTTGTTCCTGGTGCAGAGCGGGCAGCTGCGGGCGTATATTCTTTCAGAGGAAGGGCGGGAGATTACGCTTTACCGCCTATTAGAGGGAGATATCTGCCTGTTCTCTGCCTCCTGCATGATGCGTTCCATTCAATTTGAGGTGATGATTGAAGCGGAAAAGGACACTGAACTTTGGATCATACCCCCAGATAGTTATAAATCTGTCATGGATCAGTCCGCTCCACTGGCGAACTTCACCAATGAAGTGATGGCGGCACGGTTTTCCGAGGTGATGTGGCTGCTGGAGCAGATTCTGTGGAAGCGCTTTGACCAGCGGCTGGCCGGATTCCTGCTGGAGGAAAGCGCCTTGGAGGGAACCGATGTGCTGAAAATCACCCACGAAGCCATCGGCAGCCACCTGGGCAATCCACGGGAGGTAGTGACCCGGATGCTGCGTTATTTCCAGAACGAGGGGCTGGTGAAGCTCGCCCGAGGAACAGTGGAAATTACCAATAGGGCGGCAATGCAGAAACAATATGGTACATAAGGAAAATGCCCACGGACGTTGATGATCCGTGGGCATCTTTCATTGATCCATCCCGCAGGCGGTTGCCGACTGGATGAGGCAGCGGTCATGTGTTACCGCATCATAGAACCGGAAGCCGCCTGAGAAATTGCAGCAGTCGTAGCCGTTGCCTGAGAGAATCCGGCAGGCAATGTAGCTGCGCAGGCCGCTCTGGCAGATGACGTATATCGGCTTGGACTTGTCCAGTTCATCCAGCCGCTCCCGCAGCTCGTCCACCGGGATATTCATGAAGCCGTCGATGTGTCCCCGGCTGTATTCCCCCGCCGTTCTGGTGTCCAGCAGGGTCACGCTGCCGTCCCGGGGCAGTGTGGCAGCATCCTCCAAATGCCACTGCTTCAGAACGCCATTTGCAAGGTTGTCAATCATAAAGCCTGCCATGTTCACCGGGTCTTTTGCAGAAGAATAGGGCGGCGCATAGCTAAGCTCCAGCTCCTTCAGTTCCGTGGCCTTCAGTCCTGCACGGATGGCGGTAGCCAGTACATCAATGCGCTTATCCACCCCTTCATAGCCCACGATCTGGGCTCCCAGCAAACGGAAGGTCTCTTTCTCAAAGACCACCTTCATGGTCATCACCTTGCCGCCGGGATAATAGCCTGCGTGGCTCATGGGGGAGAGGATCACCTTGTCCACATCCAGACCGGCGTTCTTGGCGTTTGTTTCATTGATGCCGGTGGTGGCAGCGGTCATGTCAAAAATCTTGATGACGCTGCTGCCCTGAGAGCCAGTATACCGGCTGTCGCCGCCGCAGATATTGTCCGCCGCGATCCGTCCCTGCTTATTAGCGGGGCCTGCCAGAGAAATCAGCGCATCCTGGCCGGTGACAAAGTGCTTCACCTGCACCGCGTCACCCACGGCATAGATGTCGGGAACGGTCGTTTCCATTCGGTCATTGACCAGGATGCTGCCTTTAATGCCCAGCTCCAGCCCGGCTTCTTTGGCCAAATGGGTATCCGGGGTGACGCCGATGGCCAGTACCACCAGATCGGCATGAAGGGGCTGTTCGTCTTTCAGCAGCACATCCACGCCGCCGTTTCTTTCCTCGAAGCCCTCCACCGTATGTCCCAGTGCCAGCTTGACACCAGCCCTACGCATTTCATTGTGGATGAAGGCGGCCATATCCGGGTCAAAGGGATTCATCAGCTGTTTCGGGCGCTGGACGATGGTGACCTCCATCCCCAGCTCCCGCAGGTTCTCTGCCAACTCCAAACCAATAAAACCTCCGCCTGCCAGAACGGCAGATTTGGGGTGATTGGTTCGGATAAATTCTTTAATGCGGAAGGTGTCCTCCACAGTGCGCAGGGTGAACACCTTATCCAGTCCCACACCGGGAAGCCTGGGCTGGGTGGGCTTGGCACCGGGGGAGAGAAGCAGCTTGTCGTAGCTTTCCTCAAATACTTCCCCGGTTTCCAGATTCTTTACGGATACGGTTTTCCGTTCCGGGTGGATGGCCGTGACCTCATGACGAACCTTCATGGTCACCTGGAAGCGGGAGAAGAAACTTTCCGGGGTCTGGAGGGTCAGAGCCTCGGGATCGGTGATCACATCGCCAATATAATAGGGCAGGCCGCAGTTGGCATAGGAAATATATCCCGACCGCTCAAACACCACGATTTCCGCCTGCTCGTCCAGCCTTCGGATTCTGGCCGCTGCCGTTGCGCCGCCTGCCACACCGCCTACAATGACAACCTTCATTTATTTCTCCACCTTTCCCGTATAGGACGCAATACCGCCGATGTTTTTCACATTGGTATACCC
>CAYYGF010000156.1:0-4891 GCA_964471315.1 uncultured Oscillospiraceae bacterium
GGCTTTGACCCCACCGCCGATTCCCTCCACGTGGGCCACTTCATGGCCCTGTGCCTGATGAAGCGGCTGCAAATGGCGGGCAACCGGCCCATCGCCCTAATCGGCGGCGGCACCGCCATGATCGGCGACCCCTCCGGACGGACCGATATGCGCTCCATGATGACCCAGGAGACGATCCAGCACAACTGTGACTGCTTCAAAAAGCAGATGGAGCGGTTCATCGAGTTCGGCGAGGGCAAGGCCATGATGGTCAACAACGCCGACTGGCTGCTAAACTTGAACTACATTGACTTCATCCGGGACATCGGCGCCTGCTTCTCCGTGAACAACATGCTCCGGGCCGAGTGCTTCAAGCAGCGGATGGAAAAGGGCCTTAGCTTCCTGGAATTCAACTACATGCCCATGCAGTCCTATGATTTTTACTACCTGTTTAAAAATTATGGATGCAACATGCAGTTCGGCGGCAATGACCAGTGGAGTAATATGCTGGGCGGCACCGAGCTGATCCGCAAGAAGCTGGGTAAAGATGCCCACGCCATGACCATCACCCTGCTTCTCAACTCCGAGGGCAAGAAGATGGGCAAGACCGCCAAGGGCGCGGTCTGGCTGGATCCCAACAAGACCTCTCCCTTTGAATTCTACCAGTACTGGCGCAACGTGGAGGACGCGGATGTGCTCAAGTGCATCCGGATGCTGACCTTCCTGCCGCTGGAAGAAATCGACGCCATGTCCGATTGGAAGGACGCCAAGCTGAACGAGGCCAAGGAGATCCTGGCCTATGAGCTGACCAAGCTGGTGCACGGTGAGGAGGAGGCCAACAAGGCCCAGGCCGCGGCCAAGGCCCTGTTTGTCGGCGGCGGCGACGATGCCAACATGCCCACCACGGAGATTTCTGCCGACAAGCTTACCGAAGGAAAAATCGGTATTCTGAATTTGATGGTGGCCTGCGGCTTGGCTCCCTCCAACAAGCAGGCCCGGCAGCTGGTGGAGCAGGGCGGCGTGCTGGTCAATGACGAAAAGGTGCCCTCTGCCCAGTTCGCCGTCACCGAGGAGATGCTGAAAGCGGGCGTGAAGCTCCGCAAGGGCAAGAAGGTATTCCACAAGGCGGTGCTGGCCTGATGCTGGAGCTGGCTGTAGAAGCGGACAGGGAATCGGTCAACGCCCTGGCCCGGCAGGTGCAGGAACTGCACGTTCAGTGGCGGCCGGATCTTTACGAAATGGCCGAGGAACTGTACCCGCTGGAACGGTTTCAAGAGGCTGTCCACCAGCGGCAGCTGTATGTGGCGAAGATCGGAAATCTGGTTGTGGGCTACGCCCTGCTGTTCATCCGGGACTGCGACCATGCCGGTCTGGTAAAACGCAGGGTTATGCGGATCGAGGAATTCTGCGTTCAGGAATCCCTCCGTGGGCAGGGCATCGGTATGGAAATGATGGCGGAGGTTCGGGCTCTGGCCAAAGCCTTCCGTTGCACCGACCTCCAATTGGGGGTATACCCTCAGAACGACGGGGCAGTGGCCTTTTACCAGAAGTGCGGCTTCACCATCCGCAGCATCGATATGCAGAGAAAAGTATAACAAAACCGCAGAACCTGGGTTTTCAGGTTCTGCGGTTCTTTTTTCGGGAAAAATTATTCCTGATCCAGCTTTTCCCGGCGCTTTTTGTACAGTTTGGCGCACAGGGTCAACGCCATAAAGCAGAGGACAAAGGTGCTGCCGCCGCCAAGGGCAAAGACCAATACATAATCCAGCAGTTCCTCCAGATAAGGGTTGATCACGATGATGAAAATGCCAACGCAGATTCCCGCGATGGCGCTGGCTGCCAGATTTGTCTGCCAGTTGGCTTTCAGCCGCCGGTCCCAGATTCCTTTGCGCAGACAGCCGATCAATAGGTACAGCGCTAGAGCCATAAAGACCACCCATTCACCCAGCATGGCTTTTCCCGGCATCCCAAGCAGACACTCAATGGCCATCGCGGCCAACAGTCCCCAGAAGGCCAGCCAGCAGCCGTTGTGTTCCACTTTCAGCAGGGCCTGCTCCTGCATTTCGTCAAGATTCGATTTCTTCATTGTTGTCATCCTCCCAAAATAATGCATCCAGTGTTTTTCCCAGCGCCCGGCAGATGGCCCGGCACAGCTTGATGGTGGGGTTGTATTCCCCTTGCTCAATGGCGTTGATGGTTTGGCGGGACACACCCACCGCCGCAGCCAAGTCCTTTTGGCTCATATCCTTCTGGGCCCGGGCCGCTTTCAGATTCAGATTCTTTGCCATATCATCACCTCAAGAGTATAGTAACACATGTTCGATAAAATGTCAAGTATATAAGACTAAATGTCATATAAAAACCGGGAAGCAGTTTGCTTCTGCTTCCCGGCGGGGTTGCGGCCTGGTTTGGGCCGAATGCTTCGTTATTCCTCAGTCAGCCAGTTTTTCAGCGCGGCACGGGTCTCCGGGGTGGGGGGCGTCAGGGGCAGGCGGCATTGGCCGCAGTCGTAGCCGATGTACTTCATGGCGGCTTTTACGGGAATAGGATTGACCTCCCGGAACAGCAGCTCGATTAGGGGCAGCAGCTTCAGCTGCAAATCTGCCGCCGTGTCGAAATCCCCGTCCAGCGCCGCCCGGGCCATGGCCTGGGCCTCCACCGGCAGCACGTTGGACACCACGGAGATCACCCCGGCGCCGCCCAGGGCCATGACGGCCACTGCCTGCTCGTCATTTCCGCTCCATACCGAGAAGCTGTCGGGGCACTGTGTCCGGATTTTGGCGATTTTTGTGATGTCCGTGGAAGCTTCCTTCACCCCGGCGATGTTGGGGATCTGGGCCAGGCATTTGTAGACGCTTACTGGAATGTCCACGCCAGTGCGGGAGGGTACATTGTACAAAATCACAGGGATATGTACCGCTCCGGCAATGGCGCTGTAGTGGGCCACCAGGCCCTCGGGGGTAGCCTTGTTGTAGTAGGGACTGACCACCAGCAGGGCGTCCGCCCCGGCGTCCTCCGCCGCCTTGCTCAACGCCACGGCGTGCTCTGTAGAATTGGATCCGGTTCCGGCGATGACGGCGCAGCGGCCGGCGGCATACTGCTTCGCCCGGCGGAAAAGCTCCAGCTTTTCGCAGTCGGACAGGGTAGGGGACTCCCCGGTGGTGCCGCACACCACCACAGCCGGAATTCCGGCCTCAGCCTGGCGCTTGATCAGCTGCTCCAGCATGGGATAGTTGACGAACCCATTGAGAAAGGGCGTCACAAGAGCCGTGCAGGCTCCCGTAAAGAATGGTTGTTTCATAGACTGATACCTCCACGCCAGTCTATGCCGGGCCAGGCCTTCGAGTCCCGGTGCGCGGAAAAAAACTGATGCTGCCCTAGCCCAAAACGGTATTCAGAAGCGCGTCCATTTCCTCGAAGTTGCCATAATACGCCACAGACCATCCATTCTCATGGAACTTCCGCTCCGCATCCAACAGAATGCAGATGACATCCTGGTCACCCTGTTTTGCGGTGCAGACCAGATCATCAAAGCCCAAAGAATGCCCGTAATACGCAAATCCGCCGATCACCCGCGAATCATAGAATTCAGGGATGATTTGGTTGTCAATCATGTAGTTTGTGGTGGCGACAGTGTATTCTTCCCCGCTGTCTGGGAGGTGGAGTGTCAGCTGGGTCTTTGACCAGATTTGTGCCAGGCAGGGATTCTCCAGTGCCCGCTCATCACAGGCCATTTCCAGATCCCGGCAAAATAGCAGATACGCGATCCAGACCAGCGGGTGGAACCAGTACACCGAAAGCAGCAGAAAGCCCAACGGTTTCCATAAGTTATCATGATGGCGCAGATGCGCGCGCTCGTGCTTTAAGACATAGGATTGATGCTCGGGTTTCCTATCAGAAGGCAGATAGATTTTGGGTTTTATGACTCCCAGAATAAACGGTGTTGCAATCCCGTCACACAAATAGAGATTTCCCCGCAGGCGAAGGGACACGCTTATCTGTTTGGAAAGCCTGAGATAGCTGACAACTGCGTATAGCAGCATTGCCGCTATTCCTATAAGCCAGACAATGGAGCTTACGGCCAAAAGCACCTGTATGGGATTGACGCTTGCCAATGCGTTAGGGGTCAGACTCTCCGCAATCATCGGATTGACAGTCCTGTCAATCACCGGAACGCCGCTGTCGATTGCCGGGGCAGGCGCAAGCGCAATGCCCATCGGAATCGGTTTGCTTTTGGGAATCAGACTCAGAGCGCTTTCCAAAGAAATCGGCAGTGCCAGGCGGATTGCGACCAATGCCCACAGCCAGATCAGCAGGTTTTTGGGAACCTTCCGCAGAATCAGTCTCAGGGCCAGAACTGCCAGGATCAGGTAGCTTGCGGAAATGCTCATGTTAACAATCTGCAAAAATAATCCGCTCACTTCTTTCCGCCCCCTTCGTATGCATCGATCATCTTCCGGATCTCGGAAATATCCTGGTCAGACAAACCATTATTCTCCGCGAAAGCCGCGATAAACGCAGGCAGAGAACCGGAAAAGGTGTCCTTCACAAACCGCTTGCTCTGCCGGGACTGGAATTCCTTTTGAGACAAAATGGATGTGACGATGCCGTTGACATTCTGAAAAATCCCCTTATCGCAGAGCTTCTTCAGCACCGTATAGGTGGTGGACTTTTTCCACTCCAGTTCTTTCGCACAGAGCTTCACCAAATCCCCGGAGCTGATGGGTTCCTTTGCCCAGACCAGCTCAGCAAAGCGAGTCTCCACCACGCCTAGTTTCAAATCTTCCATAACAGTACCTCCTCGGTCTATCGCTATAGACCTTTCCTTGAGTCTATCATCAATAGACCATTTTGTCAAGGGCAGCACCGCATAATGGGGCAAGGAGATTCGGCGAGAGATTTTGGCACAAGC
>CAYYGF010000157.1:0-4886 GCA_964471315.1 uncultured Oscillospiraceae bacterium
ATTCTGCGCAGCGCGGCCCGGGAGGCCCGGCAGCAGAATTGCCGGGAGATCCAGCCCCATCACCTGCTGCTGGCTATGGCCCGGCGGGAAAACAGTGCCGCGGGAGAATTGCTGCGGCTCAACGGTGTCAGTGCCGACGCGCTGTTTACCGATACGGTGGAATATCTGCGCTGGGAACGCTCAGCGCTGGGAAAGGGTAAAAAGGAGGCGGTCACCACGAGACTGTTGGAACAATTCAGCGAGGATCTGATTACGAAGTCGGCCACGATGGATCCGATTATTGGCCGAGACCGGGAGATCGACATGGTCATCGGCATTCTGTGCCGGAAAAACAAGAACAATCCCGCTTTGGTGGGGGAGCCTGGGGTGGGAAAAACGGCCATTGCCGAGGGGTTGGCCCAGCGGATGGCAATGGGCAATGTGCCGCCCCAGATCAAGGACAAGCGCCTGGTAAGTCTGAATATGGCCAGCCTGGTGGCGGGAACCAAATACCGGGGAGAATTCGAGGAACGGCTGCGGGATGTGCTGTCGGAGATCAAGCGCAATGGGGATGTGATCCTCTTTGTGGACGAAATGCATACCATTGTGGGTGCAGGCGCCGCCGAGGGTGCCATCGATGCCGCCAATATTTTCAAGCCCGCGTTGGGCCGGGGAGAGCTGCAAATGCTGGGAGCCACCACCCGTGAGGAATACCGCAAATATATTGAAAAGGACGCGGCGCTGGAGCGGCGGTTCCGTCCGGTGGTGGTAGAGGAGCCGGGGGAGGATACGGCGCTGGCGATCCTCCGCGCGCTGAAGCCGGGGTTGGAGCGGCATCACCACCTGCGCATCAGCGAGGAGGCGCTGAAGGAGGCGGTGCGGCTGTCGGTGCGGTACCTGCCGGATTTGTATCTGCCGGATAAGGCCATCGACCTGCTGGACGAGGGGGCTGCCCGGGCGCGGATGGAGGACAGCTTCAGCGGCCGGGGCAGCGCGGCCCGAAAGGAGCTGGAGCAGGAGCTGCAGGGGGCCGTCCGGGAGCGAAAATTTGAAAAAGCGGCGGAGCTGCGGGACAAAATGCAGAACTTGTCCAAGCCTGTGGAGGGCCGCCGGGGCCGGGGCGTCACGGCGGCGGACATTGCCTGGGTGGTTTCCACCCGAACCGGGATCCCGGTGGGGCGGCTGACGGCTGTGGAGCGGGAACGGCTGCTGGAGCTGGAGGGCGTGCTGTCTGCCAAGGTCATGGGACAGGAGAAGGCGGTCAGCGCCGTGGCGGAGGCGGTTCGCCGGGGGTATTCCGGCATCCGGGATCCCAACCGGCCCATTGCCTGCCTTCTGTTTACCGGCCCCACCGGCGTGGGAAAAACGGAGCTGTGCCGGGTTTTGGCGGAGGAGGTCTACGGCAGCCGGGAGGCCATGATCCGGCTGGATATGACGGAATATATGGAAAAGCAGTCGGTATCCCGGCTGATTGGCGCGCCTCCCGGGTATGTGGGCTACGAGGAAGGGGGTAAGCTGACGGAGGCGGTGCGCCGCCGCCCCTACTGCCTGGTGCTGCTGGATGAATTGGAGAAGGCCCACCCGGATGTGCTGGGAATTCTGCTGCAAATCATGGAGGAGGGGGTTCTGACGGACTCCACCGGCCGCCGGGTCAGCTTCAAAAACACCATTGTGGTGATGACCTCCAACGTGGGCGGCCAGAACAAGGGGGAGGGACTGGGCTTCTGCGCCGCCGGAAAGGATGCGAAGATGGGGGACGCGCTGCGGCAGGCCTTTTCTCCGGAATTCCTGGGGCGGATTGACCAGACCGTAACCTTTGCCCCGCTGAGCCGTGGCGCCATGGAGGCCATTGCCTGGAAATATCTGCGTCAGCTCCAGGAGCGAACCCAGGCCATGGGGATTCAGCTCCAGCTGCCCCAGGAACTGGCAGCGTTCTTGCTGGAGAAATGTCCCGGACAGGATGGCGCCCGACAGCTGCGCCGCCTGGTTCAAAGCGAGGTGGAGGGGCCGCTGGCCAGCTTCCTGCTGCGCTGCCCCCGCAAACCCAGCCGGATCAAGCTGCGGTTGGAGGAAGGAAGGGCCTGCTTTTGTCCGTGAATCCGCATGGGTGACGGAAATTCGACACGTTTTACCATATTTAATAGAACGCATGTACGAAAATACAGGCTTTTTCGGAGAAAAAGGGGAATCGCCATAGAAAAAGATTGATTTTTTGCTTCAAAGGTAGTATACTGTCCGTAAATGGAGTAAAGATGTAGTGATGTGGAGTAAAATGGAAGGAGGAACGGCCATGATCGGAAAATATCCCGCCAAGCTGGACGAAAAGGGCCGTTTGTTTGTGCCTTCCAAGCTGCGCGGAGAACTGGGGGAGACCTTTTTTGTCACCCTGGGCGTTAACTGCGGCCATCGCTGCTTGACGGTCTATACCGCCGGGGAATGGCAGAAGCTGTCGGACAATTTTAACGCCTTGAGCATTTCCCAGAGGGCCGGCGCCACCAGTTTGATTTTCATGAACGCTGCGGAGTGCAGTCCCGACAAGCAGTTCCGGTTCAGCTTGACCTCCTTCCTGCTGGATTACGCGGGCATTGACCGGGAGGTTATGATCGTCGGCCGGGCGGGACAGGCGGAGATCTGGGACGCCAAGGAGTTTGCCGCCTTTGAGACGGAGAACCTGGCGCCGGAAAAATTGCTGGCATCTCTGGAGGCAATCGGACTATGAGGGAATTTCATCATGTTTCCGTACTGCTGGAGGAATGCATCCAGGGGCTGAACATTCGCCCCGATGGCATTTATGTGGACGGCACTCTGGGCGGGGCCGGTCATTCCAGTCAAATCGCGGCCAGACTCACCACCGGACGGCTGGTGGGCATCGACCGGGATCCCATTGCCCTTGCCGCCGCGACACAGCGGCTGGAACCGTATTTGGACAGAGTCAGCCTGGTACACGCCAATTTCTGCGAGCTGAATCAAGCCCTGGATGGGCTGGGTATTGCAGGGGTGGATGGTATTTTGCTGGATCTGGGGGTTTCCTCTCCCCAGCTGGATGACGGGGAACGGGGCTTTTCCTATATGGTGGACGCGCCGCTGGATATGCGTATGAACAGCGAGGACGCCCAAGACGCCCGCTTCCTCGTCAATCATTGGCCCTATGAGGAATTGAAGCGCATTCTGTACGATTACGGCGAGGAGCGCTATGCCCCCCAGATCGCCGCGGCTATCTGCCGCCGGCGGGAGGAAAAGCCTATCGAGACTACCCTGGAATTGGTGGACATCATCCGTTCGGCCATGCCGCCCGCGGCGCTGCGGGAAAAGCAGCATCCGGCCAAGCGCAGCTTTCAGGCCATTCGTATCGCCGTCAATGACGAGCTGAATTCCGTGGCAAAGGTCATGGAGGCGGCCATTCCCCGCTTAAATCCCGGGGGACGGCTGGCGGTGATCACCTTCCATTCCCTGGAGGATCGGATTGTGAAGAACGCCATGGCGGCGGCGGCCAAGGGCTGCACCTGCCCGCCGAATTTCCCGGTGTGCGTATGCGGGAAGAAGCCTCAGGTCAAGCTCATCACCCGAAAACCCATCGTATCCACAGACGCCGAGCTGGAACGCAACCCCAGAGCCAGAAGCGCGAAACTGCGAATCTGCGAAAAACTCTAAGTGCCCAAAGGGGAGAACGATATGGTTCAGAAACCCAAAATTCAATATGTGGGCCAGTTTTACGTCCATGGCAGCGAGGCCCAGGCGCTGGAGCGGAAGAAGGAGCAACGCCGGGCCAAAACCAAGCTGCCCCTGTCCCGAATCGAGCGAATCGAGAAGATCTACGTGGATCCGGTGGCGCTGGGCGGTATTGTGGTAGCCTTCGTGATGCTGTTTACCATGGCGGCAGGCGCTTTGCAGCTGCGGGAGGATTGGGAAGACTATTCCCGGATGTCCGGCTATGTTTCCGAGCTGAAAAAGGAAAACGCGGAACTGACCAAGACCTACCGGGCGGGCTATGATCTGGAGGAGATTCGCAAACGCGCGCTGGCCCTGGGCCTGGTTCCGGCGGACGAGATGGAAACCGTGACCGTTCAAGTGCAGATCCCCACACCGGAGCCGGAACCGACCCTCTGGGAGAACATCATCTGGTTCTGGAACGGACTGTTTGCATAATCCGGCTGCGCGGCCATACAATGAAGATAAAGCTGCGGATGGGCGGCGAGGGATTCCCTTGCTGCCCATTCTTTGGAATATCTGGATTGGAGGCCGATATGGGAAGCAAGCCGAAACCCTTTGATCGCCTGCGCCTAAGCGGCGGACAGCACAGGCGCATCCTGCTGGTGATGCTTCTGCTGGGGCTGCTGGCCTTTGTGCCGGTGCTGTGGCGGCTGTACGTGCTGATGATTCAGCAGTATGACAATTACGCGGAGCTGGCGCTGCGCAATCAGACCCGGACGACCCAGGTCAGCGCCCACCGGGGGGACATTCTCGACCGAAACATGAACATTCTGGCGACCTCTGTGAGCGTGGAGAACGTATATCTGGATCCCCACGAGCTGAAGCAGTCCAAAGCGGATATCCCGGCGCTGTCCGCGTTTTTGGGAGAGCTGTTGGAGAAAGACCCGGATTGGATTGCCCGGCAGGCGGCGGATATCAAGCGGCGCTATAAGCAGGTAGCGGCCGGGGTGGATGAGGAAACCGCCGGGAAGATCCGATCTTACATCAATGAGAACGGTATTTCCGGTATCCATTTGGAGCCGGCGTCCCAGCGCAGCTATCCCTTCGGCACCTTGGCGGCGCAGGTGATCGGTTTTACCAACGCCTCCAACGACGGCTGCGAGGGGGTGGAGGCGGCTTATGACGCCTACCTGTCCGGCAGCACCGGAAGGGTCATCACCACCAAGGGCAATAACGAAATGGATATGCCCTTTTCC
>CAYYGF010000158.1:0-4883 GCA_964471315.1 uncultured Oscillospiraceae bacterium
GGGGATGACCAGGCCGATGGCCTTGGCAGCGCCGGTGGAGTTGGGAACGATGTTCACAGCGCCGGCGCGGCTGCGGCGCAGGTCGCCCTTGCGCTGGGGGCCGTCCAGGATCATCTGGTCGCCGGTGTAGGCGTGGATGGTGCACATAATGCCGGTCTCGATGGTGGCCAGGTCATTCAGAGCCTTGGCCATGGGAGCCAGGCAGTTGGTGGTGCAGGAAGCGGCGGAGATGATGTTGTCTTCCTTGGTCAGGGTCTTGTGGTTGACGTTGTACACGATGGTGGGCAGGTCGTTGCCGGCAGGAGCGGAGATAACGACCTTCTTGGCGCCGGCATCGATGTGCGCCTGAGCCTTGGCCTTGCTGGTATAGAAGCCGGTGCACTCCAGGACCACGTCCACACCCAGCTCGCCCCAGGGCAGCTCGGCGGCGTTGGCCTTGGCGTAAATGGTGATCTTCTTGCCGTCGACAACGATGTTGTCCTCGCCAGCCTCAACGACATGGCCCTGAGCAGCGTAGTTGCCCTGAGTGGAGTCGTACTTCAGCAGGTGAGCCAGCATCTTGGGGGAAGTCAAGTCGTTGATGGCAACGACTTCGAAGCCCTCAGCGCCGAACATCTGACGGAAAGCCAGACGGCCGATACGGCCAAAACCATTGATTGCAACTTTTACAGACATGGTAATTCCTCCATTTTTCATTACTGCATTGCAGTATAGTAAACTGGTGCCGTACGGTATTCGATATCTCCGTACGGATTCATTATACAATATCCCTACATGGTTGTAAACTGTGAATTTTGTACAAATCGTACTGTCTTCTTGCATTTTTCGGTGCAAAATGCTAATGGGAAAGGAGAGGACATTTGTCCTCTCCAAAACCGTATCTTATTCCGCGGATGCCTCCCAGGTGACGGGAGACTCGGGGGTGCAGATGGCAATATAGCTGTTGCCCACGCCCAGCTCCAGGGGCTGGCCGTCCTCGGTGAAGAAGCGGAAGGGCGCATTGTCGCCATCGCAGGTCCAGGTGATGGGGATCAGCTTGCCGCCGCAGGCGAAGTAGCCGCTGCCGCCGGCACTGAAGTCCGCGATGAAGTAGATGCCGGTGGTGGAGATGTCGGCGTTCATGATGATGACATTGCGGAAGGACTCCACCTCGTCGGTGATCTGGTCGTGCATTTCCTTGCCGTACTGGTTGAAAACGTACTTGCCGGTGGCCTCGTCATAGACCATGACGGTGTCCTTCTTGGCCTGGCCGTAGGTGAAGGTCAGACTGATCTTGGCGGCGTCCTCGCCGTCCGCGGGGGTGCCGTCCTCGGTGAAGTTCAGACCGTAATCCCGATCCAGGTTCATGGCCATGCCCTTGGACTCGGCATAGGCCTTGATGCCGGAGCCGACGCCAAACAGGGTGTTCTCATAGCTGCGCTTGTACTCGGTATCCCGGTAGGAGGTACCGGCGGAGGAAACCTCCCAGGCGTCGATGTTGAAGTTGTCAATGCCCCGATTCCGGGCATCCTCCAGCGCCTGGTCAGAGCCGCCGGCGTGGGACAGAACCAGGTCATAGTGCTGGGCCAGCTGGTTGAAAATGGGCCGGGTGGAACGGGTGGAGCCAATGGCGTCCACGGATTCGATGTCACTGAACAGGGCCAGGCAGCGGATGATGTTGTTCTTGTTGACAAAGGTTTCAATCAGAATGTCTGCCTTGATAACGCCAACATGCGGCAGGTTTTCCTGCATGTTGCTGACGGTATTGGCGAAGATCCGGTCGGTGAAGGGCGCGTCCAGCAGCTCGCCATTCAAGGGATTGCGGTAGATGACCGGCTCGGTAGGCTCGGTGGTGGGTTCGGTGGTAGGCTCGGTGGTCGCTTCGGCAGCCGCGGTGGTTTCAGGCACGGGGGTAGTAGCCGCGGGCGTGGTTTTCTTACCGCCGCAGCCGCAAAGCAGCAGCGCAAGGGTTAGGGTCAGTGCGATGATTCGTTTCATGTTTCTCGTCCTTTCATTTGTTGATAAAATGGAATTTCTTGCATGGAAAGCGGGCACGGCACGCCGCCTATTCTTCTTCGGCGGCAGCCGCCAGTTCGATGCCCTCCATGGTTCGGCCCAGGGAATAGTAGAATACGTTGTCCCGGGAGGGGTTCAAGTCGGGGATCAGACCACGCTGGGCGTAGACATTGTAGTGACCAAACATCAGCGGGATGATTCGGCCGTCATCTGCCAGCTTCTGGTAGAGGTTGTAGTAGTTGCCCTCATTGTCCAAGGCGTTGAGGCACATGGTATACAGCGTCTCATGGTTCAGCTGGCCCCAGCTCATTTCGCCCCAGTCGCAGAAGAATTCCGTTAGGTCCATGTTGGCGGACAGCCGGGTCATACCAAGATAAATGTCATAGTTGGCGTTCTTCATCACGTTCTGGTAGGTGACGCCGCCGTATTCCACTGTGGTGGTGGGCAGGCCCAGCTCCGTCAGAGCGCTGGCAATGTTCCGGGCGATCCGGGTTCGGGCGGAATCGTCGGAGTTGACCAGCAGCTTCATCTCCTTGGTCTTGCCGTCTTTCCTGGGGATGTTGTAGCCGTTAAGGAAGGAGACGAATTTCAGTGGATCGTATTGGTATTTCTGGGCCAGGGAATTGCTGTAGAAGCTTTCCGTAGGCGCGCAGGGCAGAGTCACCGGGAACACCAGTCCCTTATAGGTGTCTTGGGCCAGAGTGTCCCGGTCAATGGCGTAGGTCAGCGCGGTACGTAGCGTGCCATCGTCAAAGAAATCACTGTAGCCGATGTTGCAGCCGATGTACATCATGTAGCCGCTTTCGATTTCCCACAGCTCATAGTCGCAGCGGTACTCGGCGAAGGAATCACTCATGGGATTGGTGCAGACCACGCTCACCGGGTTGTCTCCAAACTGGAAGGCATCCCGGACGTCCGCAGAGGAGGACACCTCCACCAGGTCGATCATGTCGTCGGTGGCGGGAATCTTCAGATTGCCGCACCACCAGTTGGGGTTTCGCAGCAATTTCGCGCCGCTCGCGCCCTGGGTGAAGGTGTAGGGCCCTGTGCCCAGGGGCAGCTCCGCCTGCACCTCGCTGGCCTTGACAATGGGCACATCCAGCAGCAGGGGCAGGTTTTGGTAGGAGGTGTCGGTCTGGAACAGCACGCCTCCGTCCTCGGTGACGCTTACCGACAGCAGGTGCTTACGGAAACGGTTCATGTAGTAATCATTCTGTCGGGCCTGCTCGTAGGTGGCCACCACATCCTCGGCGGTGACCCGGGTGCCGTCGGAGAAGGTGGCGTTGCTGTCCACATAGAAGGTCCAACTGCGGTGGTTGGCGGAAACCCGATAGCCGGAACACAAAATGGGGGTAACATTTTTCTTGCTGTCCACAGCGAACAGGCCCTGGTACATGAGACTCATCAGCACCCGGTTGGTGTAGTCGCTGCCGAACAGGGGATTCAGGCGGCGATCCGGGTAGTAAGCCAGCACCAGTTCCTGGGTGTCCTCCTCCTCGGGCATAATATCCTCCGGCTCCTGGCCCTCCATCAGAATCGCGTCTCCCGTGGCCACATAGCCGGAATTGTCGATTTTTCTGCCGCAGCCTGCCAGACACAGCAGCATGCTCAGCGCCAGCAGCCCGCAAACAAGCCGCTTCATGGGGTCACCTCCTTGCAGACGATCACCGCGCCCTGGGAGCCTCGCTCCCCATGGGTGGCACGGTGGGACCAGAACCGTTGGTTTTCACAGTAGGTGCATTGGGTGCTGATGTCGATGGTGCCCACGCCCCGGCGGTTCAGCGCGTAGGCGTTGATGGCCTTCAAATCGGGGAAATATTTCTCCCCCCGCTTTTCGATAAAGCGTTCCACCTCCGGGCCGAAGGCGGCCAGCAGCGCCTCGGGCACGTCGGCGTCGGTTTCAAAATGACACTGGGCGATGTTGGGGCCGATGGCGGCGTGGATATTTTCCGGCTTGCAGCCGTAATGGCGCACCATGGCCTCCAGGGTTTTCCCAGCGATGTCCTGGGCGGTGCCCCGCCAGCCCGCGTGGGCCGCACCCACGGCGCCGGTAACGCTGTCCCACAGCAGCAGCGGGGTGCAGTCGGCGGTAAACACCAGCAGGGCAAGGCCCGGGGTGTTGGTCACCAGAGCGTCGCATTCCGGATAGTCCCGGTGGCAAAAACCGGCGCAGTCCGCCTCTGTCACTGCCCGGACGATGTCCGAGTGGATCTGCCGGGTCATCACCAGCTTTTTCGGGTCAAAATCCAGGGCCTTGGCCAGAATGCGAAGGTTTTCTTCCACGTTCTCCATGGTTTCGCCCCGGCCCAAGGCCAGATTCAGACTGGCCTTTGCTCCGGTGCTCACTCCGCCATAGCGGGTGGTGAAGCCGTGGGGGACAGAGATACTCTGGGCGGTCAGATATTCTAAATTTCCATGTTTCTTTGTTACAATCATAAAACGAAAAATGTCACAGTAGGGCAGGCTGCCCTCAGTCTGCCGCAAGAACCTACCCATTTTACACGGCGGCTTGAGGGCAAGCCGCCCTACCTATTCTATTTATTCGGCCAGCTTATCCTTCTGCATGCAGCACTTCTTATATTTCTTGCCACTGCCGCAGGGGCAGGGATCGTTGGGGCCGACCTTCTTTTCCTTGCGGACGGGCTGCTTTTTCACCTGGCCCTTGTCCGGAGCGGTGGTACCGGTTTCCTTGGCAACCTTCTCCCGCTTGACCTCCTGGTTGGTGCGCAGCTGTACCAGGAACATCCGGCGGATGGTCTCCTCCTTAATCGCCTGGATCATGGCTTCGAACATCTGGAAGCCCTCTTCCTTGTAGGCCACCACCGGGTCGTGTTGGCCGTAGGCCCGCAGACCGATGCCCTGCTTCAGGTCGTCCATGGCGTCGATGT
>CAYYGF010000159.1:0-4788 GCA_964471315.1 uncultured Oscillospiraceae bacterium
GCTGGTAGGTTTTCTGCAACCTTGCGAAATAATGATGGTTATTCAGTAGACATTACATAGGATAATAACTGAAGCACGATATCTGCAATCAGTGTCCCTGTGAGATCCCGACTCTGACGGGTATCCAGTAGTGGCATATCCAGAACAACGATGGCTGCCTTTTTCTGCTTAGTGATGGCTCGCCATTGTACCAATATTTCATCGTAATTTCTGCCCAGACGGTCGATAATCTTGACTACAAGCGTATCGTCGCTTTTCAGTTTGCGCATCAGCTTTCGGTACTGTGGGCGGACAAAGTCCTTTCCGGACTGTTTATCCAGGTATATTTGCTTATCCTCTATCCCAAACTCGTGCATTGCGATGATCTGCCGATCTTCGTTTTGATCCCGTGATGAGACCCGGACATACCCATAGGTCATTTTGCTTACCTCCGTGCGTTTTTCCTTTAGTATATCCATGGGTAACACCTAGTGAAAAGCAATATAGATACAAAACAATAATCTCCGGCTTCCAACGAAACCGGAGATTTTGACTATTTATCAGTTCGTGTATAGAAGGTGGATTTACCCTTGCCATGGCGCTGGACGGTCCCATCTTCAATTAGCTTTTTCAGGGAGTTTTCAACAGAAGCCTTGCCGATAGAGGGAACCAATTCCATGATTTCACTCTTTGTGAACTTACCGATCTTTTCACTGACGGCTCTGCGAACCAGCTCAAGAGCGGGCAGCTTCTGATCAAACAAGTCTACCCTGCTTTCAAAATCGCGATACGCAGAAAGAATGATTCCCAGCAAATATTTTATGAAAGGCGTGGGATCGTTTGTTCCTTCATGCCAGCCGTCACCGCAGCGATTCAAAACCTCATAGTATTTGGTCTTGGTTTTCTCGATCTTGCTCTCCAAACTGATGTATCGTCCTACTACGTATCCGCAGCGATAGAGCAGCAGCGTGGTCAACAGCCGGGACATCCGGCCATTGCCGTCATTGAAAGGATGGATGCACAGAAAATCATTAATGAAAACTGGAATCAGCACCAGCGGGTCTATGGTGCAGGCATCTATGGTCTGGTTGAAGCTCTCGCAGATAGCGTTGACCGCATTTGGTGTTTCATAGGGTGGAAGCGGCGTAAAGAGGATTTCTTCATGACCATCTGGATAAGGGGCGGCAACATAGTTTTGTGTACTTTTGAAGCGACCGCCAATACCTCGCTCGGAGTATTTGTACAAATCCCGGTGCAGCTGGAGGATATAGGATGCACGGATGGGAATGTACTCATAGCTTTCGTGGATGGTGTTCAGCACATCCCGGTAGCCCATGATTTCTTCCTCATCGCGGTTCCTGGGCGTGGTTTTCTCCATGCAGAGCTGCTGGACTCTGGTATTGGTGGTGACGATGCCCTCAATCTTGTTGGAGGCTTCGGTGCTCTGCACCTTCGCAATATCGACCAGCTTATCTAGTACGGCAGGCTTCTGTTTCAGATACAGCTCCTGACGACCCTTATATTCATGGATCTGAGCTACCAAACCGAGAATCTCAGAATCCCATTGTTGGGACTGAAGTCGGGAATAGTCAAAGGTTCTCATTTGCCTAACCTCCTTTGCTTTAGCCTAATTATATGCGTACTTTAGGTGAATGCCAAGACGATAGGCGGATTATTGCTCTACCAAATTAGTTGGACATGGTTTGTCGTCTCCTTTCAGAATGTGTGTAGCAACTTCATTCTACCAGAGACCGGCAAGCCGTGTCTACTTTTTTGCCCTATTCAATTTGCGCAACTTATTGTACCTTATCCGCAGAGGGCTTTGTGGGCAGCGATGGTTGCCAGAGTGTCTCCAAGCTGCACAAGCACAGAACTGAGGAGACTGATTTCCTCCGCGTTCAGCCCGCAGGCGATGGTATTTGCCAAGGCGGTAACTGCCGCAGTCAGATTACAGGCGTTCATATCCGAATCCCCCTTCCATTCAGCCTATGCGCGCCGGGGGTGAGGGGATACGGAAAAGGTGAATCTGCTCCATAGAACCCTGTTATCATTCATACATCGCAGCAATCGCCTGGGCTCGGCGCTTCAATTCTTCCCGTATACGGGTCGGCGCAAGGCACTTGCATGCCTGCCCGAAGCTGAGGAGCATATCGAGGTAATAGTCGTTTTCAATGAACGGGTACTCCACAAGATAGTGTTCCTCTCCGTCTGGGGTGAAATTCTCAAACCCACAGAAGTCCAGAACCCGGTCCAGAATCGACTTATGAATCCGCAGCCGGATTGTCGTCTGCATGGCTTCCAGCGCTTCCGAGTAGTCTAGAATCGGTTTCTGATACTCCCGTGGCGCGAAGGTTTCCGCCCTCATTTGCAGATTAGAAATGCGGGACAGCCGGAACAGGCGATAGTCCTGCTGAAACCGGCAATACCCCTGAAAATACCAGTGGCTGCCTTTCAGCACAAGCTGATAGGGTTCGACCGTTCGCTCCGTCTGATTCCCGTGACCGTCAACATAGGAAAAGGAGAGCAGTCTGCTTTCCTGCAAAGCGGATTGAATGGTTTCCAAATTGGACTGGATGTTTCGGTTTCCCATCCACGGACGCAGATCGATGCAGATTTGATTCGCCTTCAAGTCTATTTCCTTCGCCTTGTCCGCCGGGATGAAGCTTCTCACCTTCGCCAGCGCGGAGAGCAGTTCCTCGCCCCGAACCATGCCGGACAGGTGGGAAAGCCCCATGAGCAGAGCGGAAAGCTCGGCAGTGGAGAAGACTCGTTTATCCATTTTGTATTCCGGCATGATTTCAAAGCCGCCGCCCACCCCACTGGTGGAGCGGACGGGAATCCCCGCCATATTGATGGCGTCAATGTCACGGTAAATGGTGCGGGGCGAGACCTCGAACCGATCTGCCAGTTCCTGCGCGCCAATCCGCTTTTTCTCAAGGAGTATCATAATAATGCTGACCAGTCTGTCTACCTTCATAGAACCGCCGCCCTCCGTTTTTCTTTTATCATACCATCGATTGTTGCCATAGTGTTGTCAGTAATTCCATGATACTATAAAGTCGCAAACAAGGCAAGAAAATCGTGGAAAGGTCGGAATACTATGTTTACAGTTTATGTTTATGTGCTGGATACGCTGGCAGACTGGGAAATCGGACACGTTACGGCGGAATTGCATTCCAGGCGGTTTTTCAAGAAGGATGCGCCGCAGGTTGCGGTCAAAACAGTCGGCATTTCCAAAGAGCCGGTGAAAACCATGGGCGGGCTGACCGTCATCCCGGACTGCGTCCTTGACGATATGGAAATCGGGGAAAGCAGCGTTTTGCTTTTGCCGGGTGCGGACATCTGGAATGATCCAAAGCAGGCTGCTGTCATTGAGAAAGCAGGGGCGCTTCGATCTGCCGGAGGTACAGTGTGCGGCATCTGCGGAGCGACCGTCGCGCTGGCAGCCGCGGGGTTGCTGGATCATCGTCCCCACACCAGCAACGGCGTGGGATTCCTGGATATGTTCTGCCCCGGCTATCAAGGACAGAGTTGCTATGTGGATACCCCATCCGTAGCGGACGGCAATTTGATCACTGCTGGCACCACCAGCGGTCTGCTGTGGGCAAAGCAGATTATTGAGCGTCTTGGCGTTTTTCAGGAGAACACGCTGGCAAGCTGGTATGATTTCTTCCGTACCGGCGAAGCACAGCATTTCTTTGAACTGATGAACTCTCTGCCCGCAAGTACGGGAGAATAACTACAGAATTTAGGGGCTGCGGGAAGCAGCCCCTATTATCGTAAGCCATTTACATCCTGCGTGTCATTGCTGCCAAGAGCGCATGGTTGCTCAGAAAACGTGATAAATGCTCATATTGGAATCGCCATGGTTGAGCAGGTATGACGGAAATCATGGAACCGCATATACCATAAATCCCCCGTAAATCCCATCTCCGAAATACTACAGTTTCCATGACTTTGCTACCCCCGCTATCTCTATACCTCTTCGGGATTTTCGCCGCTTAGAGAGGCGAAAAACGGGAAAAATCGCCCCGAAACGCTACAGTTGTTACAGAGATTCCGTAAGTCGCGCCGTCGCCGATAGGCAGGCATACACGCCCCCAAAAGCAGTGGCAGTATGACCTGACTCAACTCAAACGAAGGGAAAAGCATCGGGGCAGATAATGCTTCGATGCTTTTCCTGCGCCCTGCCGGGCTTTTTGAATTACACCCGTTTTTTAGGACAGAATCCCGGTATAATGGAGGCAGAAACAAAAACGGGAGGTTGCGACAATGATTATCAAATTTCTGGAAGATTTGCTTCACTGGAACGAGGAGGAAGAAGTGCTGGACGCGGAATACGAACCCTTCCGGGATCAACTGAGTCTGGCGGGGCTCAGCGAGGAAGAGCTGCGGAAAATGGACCCGGATGACCGGGTGGCTGCATTGGAGCAGGCAAATCTTGATCCCTATGATTTCATTTATCTTGCCTGCTGAGACGAAAGCTATTTACATTCGGCGTGCTGTCGGCTAAAATGGAAGCAAAAGGAGGGGGATTCCCATGAAAAAAGTCCGTATTACCGCCATCCGAAAGACCTGCTATCCTGACCTGATGGAGAAGTACGAAAATCCCATCCAGCACGCCTGCGATGTGCAGGAGGGACAGGTATGGGTCGCCAACGGCTGGTGCAAGCCGGAGGGCTTTTGCGACAGTGCCTGGGACAGCATTTCTCCCTTTGTAATGACCCTCGCCCACGGCGGCGGGGATTTCTATGACGGCTGGATGAAGAATCCCAAATCCGCCATGATTTCCTGCAACGACGGCTTCCG
>CAYYGF010000160.1:0-4665 GCA_964471315.1 uncultured Oscillospiraceae bacterium
AAACTGGATAACCCCTCCGGCTCGGCTGCGCCGAGCCACCTCCCCTGCAAGGGGAGGCATCTTTTGCCGCGCCGCACAAGCGGCGCGGCGGAATGGATTACTGCTTGACTTCCTGCATGGCGAAGCATTCAAAAATGTCGCCTTCCTTGATGTCGTTGTACTTGACCACGCTCATGCCGCACTCATAGCCCGCAGTGACTTCCTTCACCGCGTCCTTGAACCGCTGCAGGGAGCCGATCTCGCCCTCGTGGATGACGATATTGTCCCGCAGGATGCGCACCTGGGCATCCCGGGTGACCTTGCCGTCCTTGACCATGCAGCCGGCGATGGTGCCAATGGCGCTGACCTTGTAGGTCATGCGAACCTCGGCGTGGCCGATGACCACTTCCTCGTACTTGGGAGCCAGCATACCCTTCATGGCCGCCTCGATCTCGTCGATGGCGTCATAGATGACCCGGTAGAACCGCATATCCACATTGGCGCGCTGGCCGCTGGCCGCGGCGGCGGCGTCGGGACGGACGTTGAAGCCCACGATGATGGCGCCGGAGGTGGAGGCCAGCAGAATGTCGCTTTCGTTGATGGCGCCCACGCCCGCGTGGATGACCCGAACCCGAACCTCCTCGTTGCTCAGCTTCTCCAGAGACGCCTTGATGGCCTCGGCGGAGCCCTGCACGTCGGCCTTGACGATCAGGTTCAGCTCCTTCATCTCGCCCTCCTGCATCTTGGCAAAGAGGTTATCCAGAGTAACCTTCTGGTTCAGCTTGGCGGCGGCGTCCTTCTGGGCCTGGCGGCGCTGCTCCACCAGTTCTCTTGCCATGCGCTCGTCGGTGACGGCGTTGAATTCGTCGCCGGGAGTGGGAACCTCGGCCAGGCCGGTGATCTCCACAGGCACGGAGGGCCCGGCAGTCTTGACGGTTCGGCCCTTGTCGTTGGTCATGACGCGGACACGGCCCACGGCGGTGCCGGCAATGACGATGTCGCCCTGCTTCAAGGTGCCGTTCTGCACCAGCAGGGTGGCCACGGGGCCCCGGGTCTTGTCCAGACGGGCCTCGATGACGGTGCCCTTGGCCCGGCGGTTGGGGTTGGCCTTCAGCTCCTGCACCTCGGCGGTGAGGATCACCATTTCCAGCAGCTCGTCCAGACCCATCCCGGTCTTGGCGGAGATGGGCACGATGACGGTGTCGCCGCCCCATTCCTCGGGGATCAAGTCGTACTTGGTCAGCTGCTCCTTGATCTTGTCGGGATTGGCGGTGGGCTTATCCATCTTGTTGATGGCCACAATGATGGGCACATTGGCCGCCTTGGCGTGGTTGATGGACTCGATGGTCTGGGGCATGATGCCGTCGTCGGCAGCCACCACCAGAATGGCGATGTCCGTGGACTTGGCGCCCCGGGCACGCATGGAGGTAAAGGCAGCGTGGCCGGGGGTATCCAGGAAGGTGACCATGTTGCCGTTTACATCGACAGTATACGCACCAATGTGCTGGGTGATACCACCGGCCTCTCCGGCGGTAACGGAGGTCTTCCGGATGGCGTCCAGCAGGGAGGTCTTGCCGTGGTCAACGTGGCCCATAACCACCACCACGGGGGCCCGGGTTTCCAGCTCCTCGGCGGTGTCCACATGGTCGTCGATGATCTGCTCCTCGATGGTGACGGTGACTTCCTTCTCCACCTTGCAGCCCATTTCCGTGGCCACGAACTCGGCGGTGTCAAAGTCGATGGTCTGGTTGATACCGGCCATGACGCCGTTCTTCATCAGACACTTGATGACCTCACCGGCGGTTTTCTTCATCCGGGAGGCCAGCTCGCCCACGGTGATCTCGTCGGGAATCTTCACGGTGAGAGGCGCCTTCCGGGCCACCTCCATCTGCAGGCGGCGCATTTTCTCCTGCTCCTCGTTGCGGCTCTTGTTGCCCTTGAATTTGCCGGGCTGCTGCTTGTTGGGCTGCTTGCCCTTGCCGCCGATGCGCTGCTTGCCGCCCTGGTAGTTCTGCACCCGCTCGGATACCAGGTTATCCACATCTGCGAACCGGTTGGAATTGACCTGAACGGCGGAGGTGTCCACCACCCGGCGTTCCCGCTTGCGCTCCGGCTCCTTGGGCTTTTCCGCCTTGACCGGCTGAGCTGCCTGGGCCGCGCTCTGCTGGGGACGGCTGTGGTTGGCATTTTGGTTCTGGTTCTGATTCTGGGGGCGTCCGGCAGGCTGCTTGCCCTGGGTCTGGGCCTTGGGTGCGGCTTCCTGCTTCGGCTCTGCCTTGGGGGCGGCGGGCTTCACCGCGAATACCTGCTCCATGGACTGGATCTGGTGCTTCTGGGTCATGTAATCAAACACCACATTCAGCTCCGCGTCGCTTAAGACCTGGGTATTGGACTTGGGCTTCTCATAAAACTTTCCGATAATCTCTGTGATCTCCTTCGGGGCTACCCCAAAATCCGCGGCGACTTCCTTCACTCGATACTTCACAAAACTCATTCTATACACGCACCTCCAAAATGTGAAAATGCAGAATGCGGAATGCGGAATGCAGCATTTCTTTTGCATCCGGCATGGCACATTTTACATTTGCATTCACCGAAACCGGCAAACGCAGGTAGATTAACGACTCATTTTTTTCCTTTTCGCACATTGCGCCGGTGGGCTTTCGCCTCCTGGCGGTGTTTCTTCTCTTTTTCGGCCTTGGCGGACAAAACCTCCAGGGTCAGCTTGTATTTTTCCGGCTGGCCCAGAGCGCTGACCAGAGCCAGAGCCAGGGCGGGATCGGTGACGGCAGCGATGGCCAGACTGGTTCTGCCCACGGCGAAGCCCATTTCCTCTTTGCTCACGCTTAAGCGGACGCACTGCTGATCCGTGCCCGCGGCGAAGCTTTTGGCCCGCCGCCAGGTGTGGTCGGAGGCATCCCCCGCCACCAGGATCACATGGGCCTTTTCCGCCCGGGCGGCGGCGCCCACAGGCTCCTCGCCCAGCTCCGCCATGCCGCCCTTCCTGGCCAGGGCCAGGTAATTCAGCGCTTTATCCACGGCCTGCCTCCATTTCCTTTTCCAGCCGGGCATAAACCTCCTCTGGGATGGTCACTTCCAGGCTCCGGTCAAGGGCCTTGGAGCGCAGGGCTTTTTTTAGGCACTCCGGGTCGGGGCAGAGGTAGGCGCCACGGCCATTCCTCTTCCCGCCAAAATCCAAGCACACATCCCCCTCCGGCGTGCGGACTACCCGGATCAAATCCCGTTTGGCCTTTCGTTCCCGGCAGCCCATACACTGTCTTTGGGGTACCTTTTTCTGCATTTGGACTACCTCCCTTTTCGAATGCAACATGATGAATGCAGAACATTGGTATTCGCTTCGCGGATAATTTTCATCATCGCCGCAGGCGATCCCTCAATTTTGCATTTTACATTTTGCGTTTCTCATTCTTCTGTAGCTTCTTCAATCTCCGCAGGCTCCTCAGCGGGCTCTGCCTGAGAGGCAGGCTTGATATCCACCTTGTAGCCGGTGAGCCGGGCGGCCAGGCGGGCGTTCTGGCCCTCCTTGCCGATGGCCAGAGACAGCTGGTCATCCGGCACAATGCAGCGGCAGGCCTTCTGGCCGGGGATCAAGCTGACGGACACCACATTGGCAGGGCTGAGGGCAGCGCGGACATACTCGCAGGGATCCTCACTCCAAACCACGATGTCGATCTTCTCGCCGCCCAGCTCTTCCACAACGGCGCCCACACGGCCGCCCCGGGGGCCGACACAGGCGCCCACAGGATCGATGCCCTCCATGGTGGCCCGAACGGCCATCTTGGAACGGGAGCCGGCCTCCCGGGCGATGTTGCGGATCTCCACCTGGCCCTCGGCAATTTCGGGAGTCTCCAGCTCGAACAGCCGCCGCACCAGATTGGGATGAGTGCGGGAAACCTGCACCATGGGGCCGCGGCCCATCTTATGAACCTCCAGCACATACACCCGGATCAAGTCGCCCTCGGTGTGCTTCTCGCCGGGGATCTGCTCACTGGCGCGGAGCACCGCGTCGGAAGCATCGCTGCCCTGGCCGATGCGCAGGAAGATGTCCCCGGTGGTGGGGTCGATGCGCAGCACGGTACCGGTAAGCAGCTCCTGAGCCTTGGAAGAATAGGACTCGTACATCACGCCCCGCTCGGCTTCCCGGATGCCCTGGATGACCACCTGCTTGGCGGTCTGGGCAGCAATGCGGCCAAACTTCTGAATGTCCACGGGAATGGAAACACTGTCGCCCACCTGGACATTGGGGTCGATGTTCCGGGCCGCGTCGATCTGGATCTCCAAAGCGGTATCCTCCAGTTCCTCCACCGCGGTCTTGACGATGTGCATGGACAGGCCCTTTTCGCTTAGGTCCACCACCACATTGTCGGCGGGCACGTCCCGGCGATCCTCCCGGTCCTTGCGGTAGGCGTTGGTCAGCGCCTGCTTTAAGCGCTCCACCATGTAATCCACGGGAATACCCTTGAGCTTTTCCAGTTCCCGCAGAGAAGCGAAAATTTCCGCGCCGATGTCCACCTTGGGAGCTTCGGCCTGCTTCTTGGCTGTCTTTCTTGCCATAAACGTGCCTCCTTAGAATTCCACACGAAGCCGCACCTGGGCGACCTCGGATTTTTCAAATGTAATGGTTTCTTTCCCCGCTTCTACGGTGAGCTTTCCCTCGTCATAGGC
>CAYYGF010000161.1:0-4657 GCA_964471315.1 uncultured Oscillospiraceae bacterium
ATGGAACGAACCGTGCCGTTTTTTCAGACGCAGCATCAGAATACGCTCCAGATAATCCTCGGCAGACTCGTGAATGTTCATGAAAGAAGCCTCCTTATCTTGAATGACCGCGTTCAGATTTGTAAAATTTGCAAACACGTCGCCAAATCATCATTGAAAGACCGGCGAATCAGGAAGTTCAACGGCTGTTTCAACTTTTTATTATGCAGAAACACCGCCTGAAAGGCGGCGTTTTGCTGTTCAGACGGCAGAGTCACAGATAGATGATGACCAGGCCCGTCAACATACCGATAATGGTAGCGGTAGCGGGCAGCTTGGAGCGCCACATAAGGATGGACTCCGGCAGCAGTTCGCCGAAAACCACATACAGCATGGCGCCGGAAGCAAAGCTGAGGGACAGCGCCAGCGCCACCGGGCCCATGGCGCCCACGGTAAAGCCCAACACCGCACCCAGAATGGTGGGAAATCCCGTCAACGCAGTGATGACAACGGAACGCAATTTGGGCATACCGCCGGAAATCAAGGGCACCGCCACCGCCATTCCCTCCGGAATGTTGTGCAGGCCAATGACAATGGCCATAGTGAGGCCGCCCCGGTTCAGAAGTGACTGCGTAGCTGTACGGGCAAAGGACGCGCCGATCACCATGCCCTCGGGCACATTATGCAGCGCGATGGCAGCCGCCATCACCAGTCCTGCCAGGAACAGTCCGCTCCGGGGCTGTCGGCCCTCCCGATGCTCCTGAAAATGGTTGGCATGGGTCAGCTCCTCCAACGAGTCCGCAGTACGGGGATGGTTTTCGTCAATATGGGCCACCTCATGGTTGGTTTTCCGATCAATCCAGTCATTGAGCAGGGCAATCACCACATACCCCACCAGCACCCCAAATACCACCAGCAGCACATCGCCGTGTCCGGTATTCGTATGCAGCGCTTCACTCAACAGGTCAAAGCACACCACCGCTGTCATCACACCGGCGGCAAAGGACAGTAGCAGGCTGACGGTTTTGCTGGAATCCTTCCGAAACAGGCAGGAAACCAAGCCTCCCATTCCGGTTCCGCCCATGCCCGCCAGAGCGGTAATGGCAATTATGCTCCAAATCATTCTCTATGCAGCCTCCTTATATTCGCCATAAAGCTCTGTTTCCCGCCTATCCTATCACACGGATTTCCAGCTGTCAATTCATGCTTTACAGATTTTTCCGTCTACCGAATAAAATTGCCGGACAGATGTCCATCCTTCGCGATGGTGATGTTCCTGGCCGGAGCCTCCCAACGAAACACGCGCCCCATCTGCCTGGGAAGATCTGTCCTTTCCGGGCAAATAGAGCGCGTGTTTCTGGTCTTGTCTGGTGGCTGTTTACAAAGAAACGTCTATATTCGCTTTTCTCGCCTGGGCACACAGATCCTTTTTTTGCAGGGTGTATTCCCGGCCATCCTTGATGAAATGGGTTCCGCACTGGCGGAAGGAAAAGCTGACCGACCTGCGAATGCACTGCTCCCGCAGATCCAGCACCCAGCGATAATCCAGCGGCCTCGCGAAGCGGTCGGATTCTCCTCCCGCAACCACCAGCTCCACCCCATCCAGGTACTGCTCCAGCCGGATGGGAGAGAGCATGGGCTGGCAAATGATGTTCTTGTGCCGGATGGGAAGCCGGGAAAAAATGGGCAGCCTCTCCTCCGCCCGGCGCTGGTTTTCCACCGTGCAGCCCACGACCACATTGTCCCATCCGTCCCCCCAGTCCTCCGGCACACAGGCAGCGAAGCGCTCAATCCGTTTCGTAAGGAACAAAAAGGTGCAGTCCTGGCGCTGGCGGATCATGTCCCAGCAGTCACCGCGCCACGCGTCCGCCTCCGGCAGGAGAAAGTCCGTGGAAAAGCCCAGGTAAACCAGCCCAGGCTTCATCCGGTATTCTCCACTGTTCTTCCGGGCGATGGGGGCATCAAAACTGTCCGTCTTTTCGATCCGGCCAGTATCCACGCCCCGTTTGGCGTCGCCTTTATGGATGTAGCAGAACCGGCAGCCCTCGCTGTACCGGTGGCAGCCCCGCCAGGGATTCCACATTGCCATCTTCTTTCCTCCCTTTACCGCCGCTGCTGGCGGGCGATTTGCCGCAAAGCGCCGCCGGCAC
Source organism: uncultured Oscillospiraceae bacterium (assembly GCA_964471315.1). Lineage (GTDB taxonomy): Bacteria > Bacillota > Clostridia > Oscillospirales > Oscillospiraceae > Faecousia. The sequence continues at coordinate 2,130 of CAYYGF010000161.1, forward strand.
TGTCCAGAAATGTCCGGTAGCCGCAGAAGGTATCCCGCCCGATGCACAGAATCTCCCGCTGCATGCGCTTACAGCCGCCTCCGCAGAAGCGCCGGTAAGGACAGCCCCCGCAAAGCTGCGGCAGCGGCTCCCGGCGCTGGGCGGGAGAATTCCGGGCATTCGTCAGCAGATGTTCCAGGGAATCCTCCAAAATACTTCCAATCCGGTATGCATCCAGGCAGTAAAAATCACAGGGATAGACACTGCCGTCAGACTCTACGACCAACTGAGGCTGGCAATACCCCTGAATACCGCAGGCTGTCGGCACGCCGTAGGCCATCAGATTCACCACATCATCAAACAGCTTGACGCTCCGGTACTGCCCCCGGCAGTAATCCTCCAGCCAGAGGGGAAACAGCTGGGTATAGAACTGGGCAAACCGCTGGGGGGTCAAGGCATAGGGATTGGCTCCCGGCGTATCCAGCGCGTCCAGGCAGGGGGTAAACTGCACATAACGGATGTCCAGCTCCTTGACCCTCCGCCAGACCTGCTGGGGGTGCCGGGCCACCTGCCGGGTCAAGGTGCACAGCACATTATATTCCACCCGATGCCGGTTCAGCAGCGTCAGCGCGTCCAGGCAACGCTGATACGTTCCCTTGCCCTCGGCATCCACCCGGGCGTCATCATGGCATTGGGGAAGCAAGTCCAGAGAAACCCCCACCAGAAACCGGTTTTCCGCCAAGAAGCGGCACCAATCCTCGTCCAGTAAGGTCGCATTGGTCTGCAGCGCGTAGCTGACCTGGATTTGGGGATCCCAGGCGGAGACCGCCTGTACAAATTCCCGGAACCAGGATAGCCCCGCGAGGGTTGGCTCGCCCCCTTGGAACACGAACTGAATCCGATCTCCCGGGGCAAGCTGTCCGTGCAAATGGCGCAGCATGGCCTGGGCCTTTTCCACCGGCATCACGCCGTAGGAGCGGACATCCCGCAGATCGGCAATATCCGCGTAAAAGCAATACCGGCACCTCAAATTGCACAGCGAGGACGCGGGCTTCAGCATAATGGACAGCTGCTTCATATCAGCACCCCATTGCAGTGGTCGATTTCATGCTGGATGATCTGCGCCGTCCAGCCGGTGAAGGTTTTCAGCCTTGTTTGCAGCTCCAATGTCTGGTAGCGCACCTTGATTTTCCGGTAGCGCAGGGTTCTTCTCGGCCCACCCAGCACAGACAGGCACCCTTCCTCCGTCTCATACGCCTCGGACTGCTTCACAATTTCCGGGTTCAGCATCAGCATCCACGCGCCCTCGTAATCGAAGGCGATCATCCGCTTGGGAACCCCGATCATATTCGCCGCCATCCCCACACAGGTTTCCCGGTGGGCCTGCAGCGTGTCCAGCAAATCCCGGGCCGTCTGGGAATCCTCCTTCGTCGCCGGTTCGGAGGCCCGGGCCAGAAAAATGGGGTCATGGATCAGTTCTCTTACCATCTTTTTTCTCCCTTTCCGCCGTGTTACTGGCCGTTCCGCCCGGCCCTGTGCTGAATCAGCTGCGCCGCAATGGAAATGGCGATTTCCGCCGGCGTTTCCGCCTGGATGCTGAGGCCGATGGGGGTGGTCACCTGATCCAGCTCCGTCTCCGTCAGACCGTATTCCTCTTTCAGCACCTTGCGCACACCCGCGGCCTTGTGTCTGCTTCCGATGACGCCGCAGTAGCAGGGGTGGCACCGCAGCACCTGGGCCTGCACCATGGTATCCCCCGCATGGCCCCGGGTCATAACGCAGACATAGTCCTCCCTGCCGATGGTCAGGAAATCGGCAATCCTGTGGAAATCCCCCAATACCACCTGCTCCGCCGCTGGGAACAGGGCTTTATCCGCAAATTCCGGCCGGTCATCCATCACAACGCAGCGAAAACCCACATGGGCCAGCACCGGCACCAGCTCCTGGGCCACATGCCCGCCGCCGAAAATATAGACCCTTCCGCTGGCAACAAGCTGCTCCACATACAATTCCCGGCCCCCCACTTGCGCCCGATGGGGCTGATGGGTCAAGTATGGCGCCAACTCCCCGGCTGTTTTGTCCGCCAAATACAGCCTTCCGCCGTCGGACAGATCGGAAACCAGCCAGGTTTCCCGCCCCTGCGCAAACCGTTTCTCCGCCGCGTCCGCCAGGGCCAACAGCGCCGGGTTCCCGGCTGGCATGTAGTGGAAAAAGACATTACATGCGCCGCCGCAGATCATCCCCAAATTCTGCACATCCTCCCGGGTCAGAGAAAAATCGTGGCCCCGGGAGCTTTTCTCCGTCAAAACCGTCTGGGCAATCTGCTGGGAACGGTATTCCACCGCGCCCCCGCCGATGGTGCCCCGCAGCCGCCCGGACTGTCCCACCAGCATCCGCGCCCCTGCCCCCCGGGGGGTGGCACCGGAGGAGGCGGTAACCGTCACCATTACCAGATCTTCTCCCGCCAGAAGGTGGGCTTTCATCATGCGCAGCATTTCACGCATCGCAATTCCTCCCATCTAATACTATTTCTCTACACCGCCTTACTG
>CAYYGF010000162.1:0-4553 GCA_964471315.1 uncultured Oscillospiraceae bacterium
GGCCCACCTCCCCTTTCAGGGGAGGCTTTAGCCAGTGCGATAAATTGTTCTTTTGCTGAGGAAAGCGGATATGCACATTTTTTTATGTTCTTGTTGCGATTTCTCTATGCGTCAGTTTCCTCTTTACTTTCCCCGCCGGATATCGTAAAATAACCACCAAAGGAGGGATGGGTATGTTTGACGATCCCGGACAGAATTTGAAGTGGCTGGAAGAGGAACTGCTGGCGGCGGAGGAAGCGGAAGCGCCGGAAGAGGATCCGGAAGAATATGGAGAGGATTTCTACGAGGATACACCGGATCCCGATGAGGACTGGCTAGAGGAGGTAGACGCCCTTCTCGCCCCGGAGAAGCCTGCCCGCCGCCGGAGGAATCCCGCGGTGGATTACACCCGGACGGTTTATGACGACGAGGAGCTGGACGAGGACGCGGCGGTATTTGACGACGATCCGCCGCCAAAGGGCATTGGCGGTCTGCTGATTTTGGCGATTCTGGAGGTGCTGGGCATTCTGGCCGTGGTAGGATGGTGGCTGAAATGGCTGAGCTGACACCGGTGGGGCGGTTTGCCCCCACGCCCTCGGGGCGGATGCATCTGGGCAACGTCTTTGCCGCCCTGCTGGCCTGGCTGTCCGTCAAGAGCCGGGATGGGGAAATGGTGCTGCGGATGGAAGATCTGGACACCCAGCGCACCAGCACCGAATTCGCGGACATTCTCCGGGAGGACTTACGCTGGCTGGGGCTGACCTGGGATCGGGAGACCCCGGCCCAAAGCACCCGGGGCGGCGTGTATGACGGCTATTTCAAGACGCTGGAGGAGATGGGGTTGCTTTACCCCTGCTACTGCACCCGCAGCCAGCTTCACAGTGCCGACGCGCCCCATCTGTCCGACGGTACCTACGTGTATCCCGGCACCTGCCGGAATCTGACACCGGCGCAGCGGGCGGCCTTTGACCGCAATCCTGCCTGGCGTGTACGGGTACCGGATCGGGTCTGGACAGTGGCGGACAGGGTGCAGGGCCAATATTCCTGCAATCTGGCTACGGATTGCGGGGATATGGTGGTGCGCCGGGCGGATGGCGTTTATGTCTACCAGCTGGCCGTCACCGTGGACGATGGCGAGGCGGGGATTACGGAGGTGGTTCGGGGGATGGATCTGCTGTCCTCAGCCCCCCGGCAGATGTATTTGCAGGATCTGTTTGGCTTTCCCCACCCGGCATATGCCCATGTGCCCATGCTCCTGGCCCCGGATGGGCGGCGCCTGAGCAAGCGGGATCGGGATCTGGACTTGGGACAGCTGCGCCAAAGGCTGCGTCCGGAGCAGCTCACCGGCGCGCTGGCCTATGCGGCCGGACTGTTGGATAAGCCGGAACCCATCAGCGCCCGGGAGTTGGCTCAGGGATTTGCCTGGGAAAAGCTGCGCAGGGACAGCATCTGTCTGAACGCGGAGGCACTTTTGTAGAAGACAGGCAACCATCGCTGGAAAAGAATATCGAATGAAAGATATTATCCCAATATCCCTTGCTTTCCGGTTGGAAACAGGATATAATGAACGTGTATCAAATTGTCGGCAGCTTGGGGAAGACCCTGGCTGTTGGCGAGTCTGTAGGCAAAGGAGACATAATACATGGCTAAGAAACCTGTTCTCGTTGTGATGGCCGCCGGTATGGGCAGCCGCTACGGTGGCTTGAAGCAGATCGACCCTGTGGGCAGTCACGGAGAAGCGATTTTGGACTATTCCATCTACGATGCCCATGAAGCCGGTTTTGACACCGTGATCATCATCATTAAGAAGGCCATTGAGCGCGACTTTATGGAAACCGTGGGCAAGCGCCTGGAGAAGGCCCCGGTGGAGGTTCGCTATGCCTACCAGGAGTTGGACAAGCTGCCCGCGGGCTACACCGTTCCCGAGGGCCGGGTGAAGCCCTGGGGCACCAGCCACGCGGTGCTCTGCGCCGAGGAGGCCATTGACGGCGCGCCCTTTGCGGTGATCAATTCCGACGATTACTACGGAAAATCCGCCTTTAAGGTCATCTATGACCAGCTTGTGTCCGCCCAGGATCCCACCGGCCACTGCCTGGTGGGCTATGAGCTGAGCAAGACCGTTACCGATAACGGCAGTGTGGCCCGGGGCATCTGTGTGACGGACGGCAAGGGCTTCCTGACGGAGATCAACGAGCGCACCCGAATTGAGAAGTACGATGGCGGCATCCACTTCACCGAGGATGGGGAAACCTGGACGGATGTGGCCCCGGATACCACCGTGTCCATGAACATGTGGGGGTATATGCCCAGTTTCCTGGCGGAGGCCAAAATCCGGTTCGCCGCCTTCCTGGACAAGACTCTGGTGGAGAATCCGCTGAAGGGCGAATACTTCCTACCCCTGCCTGTGGCCCAGCTGATCCATGAGAAGAAGGCCACCTTCAAGGTACTCACCTCCCCCGACCGCTGGTACGGCGTGACCTACGCCGCGGACAAGCCCATGGTGGTGGCCGCGCTGAAGGCCATGACCGACGAGGGCAAGTACCCCGACGGCCTGTGGGAGTAATCCGGTAATTGCAAAAACGCTGCCATTGGGGCCGGTGAAAGAACCGGTTCCCAATGACAGCGCTTTTTTGCTTATTTTGTTCGAGAAAAATCAAAACTCCCGGTATTTGGCCATCATGGCTTTGAACAGCTCTTGAGCGGAGGGTGGGGTATAGGTGATGGCGTTGGCTCCGGCTTCGATGGTGGCGGTGATGGTTTCTGGCCGGTTGCCGCCGGTGGCAATGATGGGAACCTCTGGATACTGCTGCCGGATGGCGCGAACCAGTTCCGGGGTTTTTGCCGCCGCGGCCACGTTCAGAATGGAGGCCCCAGCCTCCAATCGGGCGCCGATGTCGGTTTTCTCGTCTACCACGGTGATGATCACCGGAATGTCCACAGACCGGGACACCGCCAGCAGGTTCATGTTGTTGATGGGCGCGTTCAGCACCACCCCCATGGCGCCTTGGCTTTCCACATCCTTGGCCAGGGACACGGTGCGCAGGCCCTGGGTGGTGCCGCCGCCTACCCCGCAGAACACGGGTATGTAGGAGGCTTTGATGATGGCGTCGCTGATGGACTGCTGGGGGGTGAAGGGGTACACGGCAAACACCGCGTCGGCGTCGCAGTTTTTGATCACCGCCAGGTCGGTGGTGAACACCAGGCTTTTGATCCGCCGTCCGTAGATGACGATGCCGCTGGCCTGGCGGATCTCCTTCGGCATTTCCAGAATGTTGTGCCGCAGGCGGCTTTCCACAAAGGGCACCTGCTTTTTTTGCTGATCCATAATAATTCCCCATTCTATCTTTTTTGGGGAATTATAGCATTTTTCCGGAAGAAACCTCTGAAAATACTTTAAAATTTACATGAATAGACCGTAAATTTTCACACCGCGGCGGCGAGGAGGGGGAACAGCACCGCCGTCAGCAGGCCTGCCACCACCAAGGACAGGCTGCTGGCCGCGCCGGTGAGCGGGCTGATCTGCCCTGCCTTGGAGGTGCCGATAACGTGGGAGGCGGTACCGAAGGCCACGCCCTGGGCCACCGGGTCGGTGATGCGAAACAGGCGGCACAGCGTGGCGCCAAACATGTTGCCCAGGATTCCGGTGATGATAATGGCGGCGGTGGTCAGCGCGCCAATGCCGCCGAACAGTTCGCTTAGGGGAACGCCAATGGCAGTGGTGACGCTTTTGGGCAGCAGGGAGGTCAGAATTGCCGGATCCAAAGCCAGCACCAGGCCGCAGACCAGCAAAAACACCAAGCAGGCGGCGGTTCCGGCAGCGACCCCCAGCAGCACGGCGGCGAGATTTTTTCGCAGAATGCGAAACTGCTCATACATGGGAATGGCCAGGGAAATGGTTGCCGGGGTCATCAGCCAGGCCATGTGGGCGGTACCGGCGGCATAGACCTGGGGATCCATCCCTGTGACCAGCAGAAAAACCACCACCAGAATCATGCCAATGAGCGTGGGATTAAAAATGGGCTTTTTCCACCTGCGCTGGCACAGCTGGCCGATCTGGAACACCGCCAGCGTCAGCACGATGGGTAAAATGCCAATCCGGAGAAAATCATCCATGGGTCTTGTCCTCCTTCCGCATCCGCCACTGGGCGATCCGGCCACTGATGCCGAAGGTCAGCAATGTGGAGGCCGCTACCAGCAGGGCAATGGGCAGCAGCGCGCCTTGAATGATATCCCAGTTTTCCAAAAGCCCCACCACCGGGGAGATGAACAAAAGGGGCAGAAGAGAAACCAGAAATCCCCCGGCGTCCCGAACCTGTTCCGGCCGGACAAGCTTCAGGCACAGTGCCGCGAACAGCAGCGCCAGCCCATAGACCGAAGCGGGAATGGGCAGGGGGATGACAAGCTGAAGGGCTTCTCCAACCAGAGAGAAGCCCAGAATGATCAGAAATTGGGACAGGTATTTCATTTTTCTTTACCTCAAAACAGAAACCGGTTGACGGTGGAAAGTTGTTGACGCAGCAGCGCGACAAATTGTAGTTTACCGCATAGCGGCCTTGGCTCCCCCCCTATGGGGG